>CAXHFO010000023.1:0-14463 GCA_964015895.1 uncultured Candidatus Poseidoniales archaeon | reverse complement strand
CTGAAACTGTAGCTTCTCCAAACCTTTCGGGTAGTAGTGACTGCCAAGCAACCGTACCGTCTCTAAGTAAGGCAGACATAATTGCTAAGATATCATCATTACCAGATTGCGATAATGGTACCCCTTCTGTGGGCCACCACTTCTTTTCTCCGGGTTTTAGGCGATAAGTCATGGCTATGTCATGTGGCCTAAAGTCAGGGGTTTGCACCCTTAATACAACAGTTCTTATTTCATCAGATAGATTATGCATGTAGGTAAACAAGTTAGCTTTTCCATGTACGACATTTTCCATGTCGACTTCAAATATTATATCGTCTTTAATTGATTTTCTTCCTGCTGACAAATCTTCCTCGATTCTGCCAATCATACGGAAAAACGCCGGGCATTGAGATTCTATATAATCAATGATAAGCAACCATTCTTCAATGGTAAAAACCTCGTGATTTTTAATCAGTTCAACGCCTGCTTTAGTGAGGATTTCACCAAACTCTGCGTAAACAGAAGATAAGTCTAGACCTTGGGAATGTTTGTATAGAGTCATCATCAATTTTTCTCTAGCGAATTTAGGTTCAACGCCTCGTTTAACATGAGTTTCAACTTCTTTCACGAACCTTTCATATTCAGATCTCAGCAATGGATCCAGTTGTGATTTTACCAAATCTGAAAAAACCATGTCAAGAGTAGAAGGGTGGACTGGAGAATTATACGCTTCTAACAGACCTGTTCGCTCAGCCATATTGAAATTTGATGACCTCGTTGCAATATGTTGGCCGATGGAGAGCATGGTTAGTGAAAACGACAAAGCAAGCAAGTTTTTACCCATGTCACTTTGTATCCCATAAAAAGCAATAGCAGACAAGGCAAATATTGCTAGTAGAGAACTGACAAGCGAAAAGAAATGCTTTGTTACTGAACGCTTTATCAAGTCTTCAAGGGGTTCATAACCATGTAATGATTTAATCGATAGATGCTTTGATTGTGCTGCTTTAACTTCTTGTTCAAACGATCTAATGGTCAAATTTACTCGGTGCCGATGAAGGGCTAACGCGAGTATGTAACCAAGTAAGATAATAAATACCAAAGCCACTAAGATTGTTGAGAAACTCTGATTCAAAGTTGGTTCAATGAAACTATCCCACCAATCTGGCGAAGAATTAGCATAAGCCCATGCGCCAAAAAAGGTGAGAATTGCAAACCCCGGTAAGAATAATAGCAACCTAAGTCCGAAAGATATTAGTTGGCGATCAAATGCATATAGGAAAGCTTCATTATTCCATTTCCGGATTTTTTTAATGGACTTATTACTTATTGATTTGACTGTGTCTGAAAAAGTTTGGTCTGAAGCGGAATTGGGAATTTTTTCATCATCATTGATAGATTCCTCCTCAACCTCTGAATCAAGAGGTTGGTCAAGGATTTCATCATCACCCATGATTGGTCGAAGTAGAACTCATTCTAAAGTGTTGAGTCAAATAAATGTAGTTTAATGACTTATTAGCAATTTCACCGCGATATCGTTATGCAATTGTATTGATGAATCATTACATTGGTAGGTATTGTCTCCAGTTTTAGTAATAGCATCACCGATTGTGATGTCAAATTGTTTAATCATTTCAGTCACTTGTTTATCTAAAGCAATAATTTTGACTATACCACTGTTACCAATTGGCAAATTTACTAATGAACTCAAACCAGTATTAGATTTTGCAACTCTTTCTTTAATGCCAGATGACATGCTAGGTATCTTAGTGCCACTTGGATCTTTTTGCGGGTCATCAAAATATAGGGTTAAGGCAACTTCAAGGTCATCGTCAATAGCATGTTCAAGTCGACAAGCTGTTGCATGTTGATTACCATCAAAGGGTAAATGTTCTAACAAAACTTCTGCTAACCTGTGTCTACGTTTCATTTTCCTCCCATGAATAAGACCTTCCTGTGTCAAAGTAGAACCTTTGTACGGGACATAGTCTATATATCCCTTTTGTGCTAACCGCTGTACCATTTCTGTAGTTGATGCTGGAGTAACGCGCAACGCCACTGCAAGATCACCAGTTCGCACTCGTGATTCCGGATCTTTTTCGTAAAATTGATACATCATCTCAAGATACTCATCTTCAAACTCTTGGAAGTGGCCGCTTGTCACATTAAGTCCTAACCTTACATATTATTCAAACTTCACTATCTGTTGATTTAAAAATAGTCTTACAAGAAGGGCATCTAACTGAACCCTGATATGAACTTGGAATACGCAAACTTTGAGAACAATCAGGGCATGAAATCTCAATCTTACCATCATTTGCCGTTTCGACAATTTCTTCTTCTTGTTCTATTTCTTCAGCAGGTTCATCAACTTCAAAACTTTTAGCACAGTCTGGGCACTTAACAGTACCAGAATAACCCTCTGGAATTCGTAATTGTCTAGCACATTCCGGACAACTTATTTCAATTTTAATTGCTGAAACATTTGCTGATTTTTTTTCCTTAGGAGTTGTTGGTTTAACAGATTTAGTTTTGGTTTTAGTCGGGTCCTTCAACCTGATAAGCAATATCAATACTGCGGCTACAGCAAAGCCACCGAGTATCCCCCCCCACGGGATTGATGTTTTGCTTGAATCCTGTTCGATAACAGTTGAAATAAACTGGCGGTCAATGCTTTTTGACTCCTGACCATAATCCCATTTGCAATTAAGCTTCACCTCACTTCCAGCAGGCCACGGGAAACTGAAAGTAACTAATGTTGATTCACCGCTAGCCAGGCTATCAGTATTTCTTTGATCTAGAATTTTATCATATTGATCGTAGAGTATTAAATTTCCATTTGGCCCAGAAATGTCGCCGCTGTTTGAAATTGTGACACTAACAGTAGATTGTTGTTCAACACTTGGTCGGTTAGGGTTTGATTGACCTGTAAACTCAATCCCATAGTCAGGCCTCTCATCTGGAACCGATTTAGTAAAAGATGAAAAAGACGATTCTGCCATCCAATTCAACTCTTGAACTCGAATTATTACAAAGTCAGCAGAGACTGTCCCAATATTAATTTGACCTGCAGTATTTCCCGGCTCTAGCACCATATCAACATCAAATATTGTAGTCTCTTCAGACAGATATGAATAGCCAATTTTGATATTCACGCCTCGTTCAACTCCACTGGACAGATCGATAGACCATGCTGCATCAATCCCTTCGTCAGTATCCCATGTGACCTCAGTGAAAGTGAAATCTAATGTTTGCCTTTGCGCAACAGGAAGATATATCGAACCTGAAAGGTCTCCAATTGTATCTCCATCCGTAGTGTAAAGAGACCAATTTAGGGTTTGTTGACCAACTTGACTTAATGGCATTAACAGTGTTACTTCTCCTGCTTCACCTGGAAGTAGAGTTACTGATTGCCCCTGCATAGTTACTCCATTAGACTCAACTTGCAGTGAAGCATTACCTGTTATTTCCCCTGAATTCCTAATCAGCAAGGACATCTCTGCTTCATCACCGACATGCCAAGGACCTCTTAACGCGGAAGGTGATGAACTACCTGCCAATTCAAACATTGCAGATTCCACACTGATTTGAGTTGTTGAAAGATTACTAGAAGAAAAATCCATTCTTTGACCTATTACCTCACAAACAATTACACCTGGTTTGGTAATTACTGAGATATTAGTCGAAAGACTTGATTGTGGTGCGGTAGCTATGGAGGAATCACTTATTGATTCTCCATTAAATTCACACTTCAATTCTCCAGTGAATCCAACAGTACCGTTGTTGTAAATCATAACCTCAAGTTGAAGGGTTTCGCCTGCTACTAAATTTTGATCATCAAAAGTTATGCCAACTTGTATTATTGGTAAAGGTGGTGGCTGGACTGGTATCGTGAATAATCTTGCATTATCCTCTAAGTAAGAATCTAATTCACCAACTAATTCAATTGTGACAACTAAATCACCCTCAAAGAACTGATTCGTCGAGTTATAGGTAATTATCAACGTTTGGAAATCATTTACTAGAAACTGTTCAGCAACCCCTTGTTCAAGAATATTACCATCATCTAATGTAATATTTAATGAACCAATCCACGCGAAATCACCATTGTTAATTATTGGTATTTGAAGTTGTAAGTAATCACCATCTGAGATGGTATTATTTCCAGTCGCAGCGTTACTAGCGTCAATCGATTCAAAGATTATTGAACTGGTTGGTGCAATAGAAATATTTAGCGGATGTTGACGATGAATTGTTCTTTCAAAGTGACTCAAATGGCTTTGTGAGTCTGTTCCAACATCACCAGTTAGACCTAAATTAATAACAGTATAACCAAAATCTAATCCAGTTAGATTAATTTCGATTTGCTGAGTACTAGAATCTGATATATTGAAATTAACACTTTGGTTTGACAATACCGAACCATCCATCTTTTCCATCGCATAATATATTGTCCCTTCATAGTAGCCTGTTGAACTATGACCAAAAGCATCTAGGTCAAATTCCAAGACAAAGTATGAGTCATTAGTGGCTTGAAAATCTGTTAAGTTAATGGTTGAATCGTTAATCAATGCACCATTACCACTTGCTGCTGCTGTTGGCAGATTTAACAATAGCAAAGATAGCACGAATATGACGCTGAATTTTGGGAATACTGTGTTTGAGTCCCCCGCCATAATACCCGGTAATACTGAGGGTTCTTGACCTTCACGCCGTAGTTAACTCCTGCGCCATGTTTTTCAACATTGAATTTTACCACGGAGGCGTGACACCCAAGGACTTGATGGCTGTGAGAACAGAAGTCCTCACAAAATTGATACTTCACAAGCGTGAAAGAATCACTCAATCACTACCTGATTTAATATCTCAAACGGGAGATGAAAAGCATACTGCTGAAAAAATTGCTCGTAAAGCACGTAGTAATAAAGAAAACTTAGAGAGCAAAATTACCAAGCTAAAAACGGAAAGAAAGGTAGTTACTCAAGGATTTAATGACGATTTTTCATCAAATCTTATCAACAAAGAACAACAACTGGAATTATCACAACTTCTAGAAGCATTATCTGTTGTTAACGCAAGTGTTGAAGAATTTAATAAAAGCCTGGAAAAATTGGCTGAAATCGTTGAATCTGTAGAGTCAAATGACAAACTTTCTGCCAGATTGAGACAATCATCCAAAGCAAACGCCGCACTTGGTGAGCTAAACCCTGATTACTTAAGCTCGATTCAGGAATGGAATGAAGTAGAGGGAAAGCGTAGAAAATTAGAATCAAGATTCACCAAATTATCATCATCTCTAACTGAATCAAAAACTGCTGCTGAGTTCTGGCAATCAAGGCTTAATGATGGTTTTGAAGAATTGTTAATTGACGCAAAAAGGGTCGCAGATGGTGGGCCATCTAGTAGACAGATAAATCGAACTAATCGAAAGAAAAATATGAACATGGGGGGATAACTTGTTAGCAGACTTTGAGCAAATAGATTTTGATGTAAGCAAGATCGAATCTTGGCCCTATGTCAAGGCTTTAAAACTTGGAAACTTAGATTTATCAAAAATAAATTTAATTGCAGAAAATACCAAGCATCTTGAAACAGAACTAGTAAAATTTGTCGCAGGTCAGAAAGTTTCAGAAAATTTGTTAAAGCGAAGAAATGGTATCACAAAACATTTGACTAAAGTGTTAACAAATAAGTTCCGAGGTTCAAAGGTGACTACCTTTGGTTCCTTTCAATCAGGTCTTAATCTAACTAATGGTGATATCGATTTATGTCTGCAATTCAATGGGGAAAAGCCCAAAAAAGTACTAAAAAAAATAGCTAGAATGCTTAACGAGGATGGCATGGATAATGTAAAATTAATTACTACAGCAAAAGTACCAATTGTCAAATTTATTGATAGCCAATCAAAAATACCAGTCGATATTTCAATAAATAACAGTCTTGCTGTCCATAATACCGAACTTCTTCGCAGATATTCATTAATGGATTCTAGAGTCAAACCGTTCATAATTTCAATCAAATATTGGGCCAGAAACCGTGGAATTTCAGATGCATCAATGGGTACGTTTTCCTCTTATGCATGGACATTAATCGGTATTAATTATCTTCAATCATTAGAGATGGAAGTGCTACCAAATGTGTTGAAAAAAGATGGTTCCCAGACTGTTGAGATTGACGGCACAAAATATGATATCGGGATGTATAGTGATAACGAATTAGATTTTGTCACCCAAAACCAGTCTACTACTGGAGAATTAGTGAGTGGCTTTTTTGAGTCGCTAGCCAAACATTGGCCATGGAATAATGGAGTAATCTCAGTGGGATCAGGAAAAATATTAACGAGGAAAGAAAAGAATTGGGTTGCTAATAAGCCCTACATCAGCGACGCTATACAAGACTCTGAAATAAAGCGACTTGGTAATTTCTCGCTACCAGTTGAAGACCCTTTTGATAATAAACACGACTTGAGCAGGGTGCTTGATGTTGAAGGCATTTTTGAAATTCGAGATGAAGTTTTGAGAACTTATCAATTGATTTCAGAAAATACTGATTGGGACACCATAACCGAGATAAAATATCCTGAAATAACTCCTGATAAACCAAAACTAGACTTATTTGAAGATTTAAGAAATCAAGAGGATAACAAAACTAGGCAGGATTTGAAAATTCTATATGAGCAACTAAAAGTTATTGAAAATAGTGTTTCGGTGAGGGAAAGTGAACGCAGTGATGCAATCAAAATGTCCAAAGCATTACGAAGAAATGCTGAATTGGCCAAAGAGCAATCAGGTTTATCTTCAGAATTAAGGCCAAGAAGAACTAAAATTGATGAACTACAAAGTAAGCGTGATTCCTCAAATAATCATTACATACCTGTACATTTTATTGAAGAAGAACTCTCCAGAGTATATTCGATTTTGACTACCGAGGCAACAAACCGAGTAGAATTGAGTCTAGAAAAGGAAAAACAAATGTTTTCCTGGTTTTTTGAACTACAAAGCATGTATGAACACTCTAAAATGACTCGAAAATACCATCGAGAATTTCTTAAATTATTAGAACAGCAACAACACTCAATTGAGCATATCAAAGATATAAGACAAGAAATGATAGAGATTCAGTCTTTTGGGAAATTTACCGATTTTGATGACCTAGCAATGAAATTGCTAAAGGAACTTAATCCACTCAAAAGAGAACGTAGAAACTTAAGAAGAGAAATTGGCCGCCTTGAGGCTTGGCTTAGGAAACAGACTCACTTCAGTAATAACAAGCACTCCAAACGTAAAGGTAGTAGAAAGAAATTCGTCAATAATCGGAAAGTTGACGATGTGAAAAGTAAAGTCGTCTCAGGTGATTCTTTTTCTTTGCAAGACTTAGAGGTTTTATTGAAAAACGGCGGATTAAGTTCGGTAAATCAATCAAAGACAAAACCCCGAAAAGGTAAAACTAAACACAAGAAGAATAATTATTCAGTCACACCTCAAAGAGGCAAAAGAGGTAAATCTTCCAAAAATCAATAACTACAGGAGAAATTTTGGTGGGCAACGTTTCGTGGATACTAGGACCAAAACCTGAAGATATGTCTGACACTTGGAAATCAAGGATTAGTCAAATGTTCAAACAGGAGACTAGTGAATCATACTCAGATTCCACTTTCAGAATGCTACAAATACCAGAGTGGGCTGGTAATCGTCTATTGATTGATCATCAAAAATATCCAAGCCCAGAATCATTAGTTGGCGTATTATGGTCAAAACAAATATTTGAGGACAAGGTGAGAATTGTTGCTTTAGTAATTGATGAACAATATCAGGGACAAGGTCTTGGAACAAAGATGATTGATGAGTTATTCTCAATCTCAAGAGATTTGGAAAAAAATACAATCCAATTAGAGGTCCGGGTGTCAAATATTAGGGCTCAAAAATTTTACCAACGTTTTGGCCTAAAAATCCAACAAACGATAGCTAATTACTATGCTGACGAAGATGGATATATGATGGTGGGAACAGTATAAAATTATACACCTAACCAATATGTCAACTCATGGAAGAGTTTGTGGTGTCTGACTTGTACGAATCAAAGGATATCGACAGCGTTGCTCTACTTGATGGAGATGGTTTTGTTAGAGCAATAGAACCAAATCAGGAAAAAAACAATCACCTAATGTCACGACTAGGTAACAACCTCAATAATTCTAACGAATTTGAGTCAACAACTTTGATCACTGACAAGCACATTATTCTAGTGCAGAAACTCATAGGAAATTATACACTTATCGCATTTTGTTTAGCAAAGTGTAATCTTGGTGCAATAAGGCATCAAATGTCTGTCGCTACCGACACACTGAATGCCTACCTGAAGGCAAGTTCGAGATAAGTTGATTAGTTCTGTGTAGAATGCAAAATATCAAGCATTAAATGGGGGATATCAGTCGCAAGGGAGTGTAAGGTAAGAATCTTACACAATAAGGTGAGTTTAGTAATGGCAGAAATCAATCAAATTCTCGAAGAAAAGAAGAATATGGTGAATGAAAAAGCAACAGCTTTTCGTGAAACACGAGATGAGTGGAATAAGAAGTCAAAAACTCATTCGACTGCAAGAAATGAACTCAATGCCGAAGTTAAAGAACTGATTGTTCAAGTTCGTGAGCAAAGAGATATTCGAGAACAAATGAACGAATTGGTTCGAGAAAAGAAGCAAATTCGACAAGATGCAAACGTAAAGGTGAAGGAAATTAAGACAAAACTTGACGCCTCTAGAGGTGGTGCTCCTGAACAAGATAATCAAAGAGGTAGAAGAGGGCAAAGGCCAGTCACACCACACACACTAAAGCGTGAACTTCAGAGACTTGAGAGAGAGTTTGAGCAAGGTCGACACACAGGGAAGAATGAAACTAAGGTCATGAAAAGAATGAAAGAAATTAGTTCACAACTCAAGAAGATGAACTCTGTTGATGATAAAAATGACGATATGAAATCTCTTCGAGAGGACTTAAAGGCGGCATTAGAAGAGCAAGAGGAAGCTCATGAAGAAGTACAAAACGCCGCTAATGCTGCACAAGAAGCACACGAATTAATGCTGCAATGGAACAAGGAAGTTGACAAACAAAGAGAAAAGGCTGAGTCATGCCACAGAGAGTTGCGTAAATCAAAGAAAGAGGCAGACAAAGCTCATCATTTGTACATCGTATCGCTTCGCTGTCTACATTCAGCCCAAGATATGTTATCTGCAATGTCTGGAACTGACAAAGCAAACAGCAAGTCTGGAGCAAGAGTTGAAGTCCAAGATTTGATGAGCAAACTGATGTCAGGAGATACATTATCTACTGAAGAACTTATGCAATTACAGAAATTTGACTGATGTCAAACATCAAATACCGTCTGTAATGAAGCAAATATGAGGCATGACCATGATTAATCGAGAAGAGGTTGCTCAAATTGTTGACAACTATGACCGACTCAAACTAAGAATTGGCATGACTGCCTCCCATTCAGCCTTAGATATCTGTGACGGAGCAATTGAAGAAGGATTCCCTACTGTGGCCTATTGCAAAGAAGGCCGTCACAAAACATATGCTAATTATTTCAAGACACATAGAACTAATTCTGGCAGAGTTGTAAGAGGGATGGTTGACAAGAGCATCATAATGTCCTCATTCAATGAAGTTATGAATGCTGATATGCAAAAGGAAATGCGTAAGAGAAATGTGGTATATATTCCAAACCGTTCATTTACCTCCTATTCCACAATTGATGATGTTGAGAATAATTTCAAAGTACCATTATTTGGTTCTAGAAATATGTTGCGAATGGAAGAAAGAACTGAAGAGCAAGACTATTATTGGATTTTAGAAAAAGCTGGTCTACCATTCCCGGAGGCAATAAGTAATCCAGAGGATATTGACTGTTTGGTGATTGTTAAATTGCACCATGCCCAAAAAATACTCGAAAGAGGTTTCTTTACTTGTGCCTCATTTGCCGAATATACTGAGAAGTCTCAGGCATTGCTTAAGGAAGGAGTAATTGATCAATCTTCACTCGATGGTGCTAGAATTGAAAGATATGTAATCGGACCTGTTTTTAATCTCAACTTTTTTTACAGCCCTCTAGCAGAAGAAGGAGAGAAGTTAGAATTGCTAGGTGTCGATTGGCGGTTTGAATCATCGCTTGATGGCCATGTTCGACTTCCAGCACCGCAGCAAATGACAATGCCAATACATCAACAAATTCCTGAAATGACTGTTGTAGGACATAATACAGCAACAATTAGAGAATCATTACTTGAAAAAGCATTTGAACTTGGTGAGAAATTTGTCAAAGCCAGTAAAGAGCACTATGACCCAGGAATAATTGGTCCCTTTTGTCTCCAAACCTGTATCGACAAGGATATGAATTATTACATTTATGACGTTGCTCCAAGATTAGGTGGTGGAACCAACGTACACGTTAATGTTGGCCATCCATATGGTAACGCAACCTGGAGAAAGCCGATGTCTAGTGGCAGAAGAATAGCCATGGAATTACGTATGGCGGCAGAGCAGGACAGGCTTCTTGAAGTATTGACTTGAGCATTATCCAAGATTGATTTCTGGCATCTATCAACTATACCTTCCGCTAACCAATTAACCTTGGAAATGTGGGAAATATTGCTGCGTATATGCTACAGCATGTTCATGTGGATAACCTTGAGAGACTAGATTTTGATAATAATCTCTTGCTGGATCTGATTGAACTGCTGGTTGTTGATGGTGCTGTGTAATATTAGACACTTGGTGATTGTTTACTGCTGGAATAATCTTGTTGTGTGTTCCTTGGTTAATCTGTTGGTTATGGTATCCCATTTGGCTTGGCATCATAGTAGGCTCTTTTTTCCTGCCGCGCAAGAATAGAATCGATCCTAAAATTACCAATATAAGTACACTACCTCCAGCAATTGCAACGGTTCCAAATGATGAACTATCGCTACTTGGAGGGGGGCCCCATCTAGTTGGATCATCTGGATATCCATCTGCTCCATCTGAGTAACTCCACTGGTTATCCTTATTGGAATAACCATCACCGTCACTATCATAGCAACCATTACGATCATTTGTGGAATTACCAATCACACTAGGACAAGCATCTGCACCAGAACTAAGGTTCCACTCCGTTGTTGGATCTGAGAACCCATCTGAGTCAAAATCTGAGCACCCAATTCGATCTACTGAAGAGTCACCTGCGACTTCTATACAATCATCTGACAAGGGGTAACCAGGATTATCCCCATACCCATCACCATCAATATCTGACCATTGTGTTGAATCTTGAGGAAAGACATCTCCGCCACTGTATTTTGTCCAGAATTCATCTGTATCTGAGTAACCATCACTATCACTGTCGAGGCATCCTTTGCGGTCTTCGGTAGAATCACCAGCTATATCTTTACAATAATCACCATTAAAGCCATCTAAGTTATCACCAAATCCATCTCCATCAGAATCTGCCCATTGGCTAGGTTCGTTGATGAAACTGTCAATTGCATCATACCAACCATCACCATCTAGGTCTGGACATCCATATGCTCCATTTTGGTTTGAATTACCAAACTGTAATGGACAGGTATCTTGTTCATTTTCAGCAATTGATTCTAGATACTGACCTGGCCATCCTTCAGGACGATCTGTCCATGAAAGATTACCCCAATTATCACCTAACCCATCACCATCAAAATCAGACCATTGCAGGGGGTTTTGCGGGAAAGCGTCAGCTCCATTGCCAGAATCCCAATTACCTTCAGGGTTAGAGTAGCCATCTCCATCATAATCATAACAACCTAGGCGGTCGTAAAGCGAATCACCAGAGGTATCTATACAATCATCTGGGTTAATACCCGCTGAGTTATCTCCAAAACCATCGCCGTCTGAATCAAACCATTGAGATGGTTCATAATCAAATGCATCATCGACATTTGCCCATCCGTCACCATCAGAATCAAGACAAGCAATTTTACCATTTTCTGTTGAGTTTCCTGGTTGCAGAGGACATGTATCGCTATTATCAGACCAAGTGTCTTGATCTGAATCTGCACAGCCCTGTTCACCTTGAGTAGATGTACCGTAGTATGTTGGACAGTCATCAAAGGAGTCATCAAAGGCATCTCCATCATCATTCAAATCCTCATCGCTATCTCGGCAGCCATCTCCATCCATGTCAGTTCCAGGTTCAGAAATCCATGTTGGCCTAGGGGGATTGAACGAGGTTCTTGGGCAAGTATCGTCTACATCTAAAACTCCGTCATTATCATCATCATTATCCTCTGGATGGTCATCTTTACAACCATCATTATCCCAATCAGTAGAACTAGGCGGGTCGTTGAAATCTCTGGTACTAGTCCAGCCAGTTTGGCTATTTCTTGGACAGTTGTCTGGGAAGTTGTCCGTAATTCCATCATTATCATCATCTGAATCACAAGCATCACCTTCAGAATCTAGGTCGGTATTTTCTTGACCAGGATTAGCAGTGTTTGGACAATTATCATCTTCGTCTGCAACTCCATCACCATCTGCATCTAATACTGCTATGGTTTCTGTAAGCCAAACATACGGCATCAATACCGAAGTGGTCTGACTTTGAGCAGTCGAGGTACCAAAATCAATAGTTCCGTTATAGTTACCGCCTATTGCTAATGCTCCGTTACCTAATAATGCAATACCAGAAACTGCATCATCAGCAGAACTTCCCGCATCAAATAAGGCTACAGGATTCCCATTAGGAGCAAAAGTAACAATTACAGAATCATTATACCCTCTTGTGTTAAATGTTTGACTGCTAAAAGAAAAGGAACTCTGCGATGATAGCCCAAGTATTGTATAACCAGTATTTGGATCATATTCGATTCCTGACCCTGAATCAAAACTAGTTCCACCAACTGATTTAGCCCAATTCCACGAACCTGTTGAGGACATACTTGCTGCGAAAGCATCGTTTTGCCCTGCACTTGTCAGTGAACTACCCAGGTTGATAGACCCTGAATAAACTCCAGACATTAGTAGATTATTTTGTCCATCAATTGAGAAGTCAGTGACTGTCGCCGAGCCACTTCCAGTAGTGGCATAAGCAGATTGCCAAGTACCAGCTTGGCTGATCTTAGCAATACCAACAGGTATCTCATTGATACCAGCATTGGCTACTACACTACCAAAGGTCATACTAACTTCAAAATTGGTTGAAATCCAAATACTATTACTTGAGTCCACAACCATACTATTTACTTCTTGAGCTCCTTGACCTCTTGCAACATCAGACCATTGCAGGTTACCGGAATTGGAATACTTGGCAACAAATATCTCAATGTCATCACCATTCTGCGCACCTGTATCGGCGGCTACTCCAACATCTGTGTTACCTAGAAACCAACCACCAATAATAGGGTCATTGTTGGAATCTGTAGTGATTGAGGTCCCGTATACCACATCTAGAGTATTAACGGTAACACCGTCATAATCTCCATCGCCGTTTAGTGATTGAGCCCACTGCCATTGACCGTTTGGAGAGATTTTAGCAGTCCAGCAATCCCAATAGCCTGTTGAAGTTAGAGTAATACTACCAAAAGAAATTGTATCGTAGAACATCCCTGTTGCAAAGATATCACCATTTGATGCTACGGCAATATCGTTTATGGTTGCTTCAGCATACTGTGAGGCACCAGTGATGGAAACTTGTTCTATCCATTGCCAATTACCATTAACATCTGATTTGGCAATCCATGGCTCAATATATTGTCCGGAGGTAATTGACGCAGAACCCATTGACATGGTTGTGGAACCACTAATTATTCCAGCTACAACCAATTCATTACTGGGAGAGGAATCTATAGAATTGAGTACTGCAGGATTGGCTGCAGATGCAGATGCTGACCAATCATTTGAGTTTCTCTGACTGAACATCTTGGGTAGGATATCCGAATTATCCTCAAATAATTGATTGTTGGTAGATTTTTCATTTTGGTCTACCGCTGAAAAAGAACCAATAATAAGCACGATTATTAGCACGTATGCAGTAATTGATTTTCCAAGTTTTTTACTTGTCATAGGCTTGCCCTATATGTCCTAGTAATGCGAAGGAAATGAATCCTTCCCTAATTGGTTTCTAGTTAAACTATCACTCAATGTTTGAATCTAGAGAGAGTATTTCACTATCTCCGCCTTCTAACACGGTAATTGTTGATACTGCAAATGGCTTACCACAAGCGATTCCAAGTTCACGATTGACTAGACTTGCTCTATGTTTTATGACACTTGGATGGCTTGCATGTAATTTATTGATGTAGTCTTCTGGGCAATTTGCTGCTAGAATAATCAATTTTGCTTCACCTGATGCACAGGCATCTACTGCTTGTCGTTGTCCAAATAACAGTTTACCTGTTGATATTGCGTTTTTCAGTTGTCTACTTAAATCCATATTTTTCTCTCCATACTCCACATTGTTTCTCATGGTTGATTATATC
>CAXHFO010000022.1:0-15080 GCA_964015895.1 uncultured Candidatus Poseidoniales archaeon | reverse complement strand
CTATTATGCCATTCCAAACACGTTTGATGTATCGTGGTTCGTGGAAAAATGGTTCTTTAGAGGTTGGAATCGGTCCATCACTCGAGCAATAGATATTATTTAATAATTAATTATTAAGGCTAGACCATGTCTAAACACCGTGTCGGAGACCGCAGAATAATTAGCATTAGCTTGCCAGAAGACTTAGCTTCAAGATTAGATCGAAGTGTTGGCAAGGGCAAATCAGGGCGTAGCGCCACTATTACCAAGATGATTGAGGCCGCACTTTCGCCGCAACCGCCAAGCAAAGTAGCAACAGCATCCAAACCAAAAGCCAAGCCAGTCGGCGGATTTCGAGTTGAAAGTGACACAATGGGCGACTTAGAAGTTCCTAACGACCGCTATTATGGCTGTCAAACCGCTCGTTCACTAATAAATTTCGACATAGGAGATGATAAAATGCCTAGAGGCGTAATACGGTCTTTCGGAATTCTAAAGCAAGCCGCAGCGAAGACTAACGTTTCATTGAAGCAAATCGATTCCAAGGTTGGCGAATTAATAATCCAAGCCTCACAAGAAGTTATTGATGGAGAATTAGATGAACATTTTCCATTGAGAATTTGGCAAACAGGGAGCGGGACTCAAAGTAATATGAATTCTAACGAAGTAATTGCTAATAGAGCAATTGAAATTGCTAAAGGAGAATTAGGCTCTAAACATCCAGTCCATCCAAATGACCATGTCAACCGAGCTCAGTCTTCTAATGATACATTTCCCACAGCCATGCATATAGCTTCAGCAGAAGCTTTTGTTCATGACTTACTGCCCAGTGTTAGGGCTTTGAGAAACGCGTTAAATGATAAGGCGAAGCAATGGGAGAGCATTGTCAAAATCGGCCGTACTCATTTAATGGATGCAGTACCGCTCACCCTTGGACAAGAGGCTTCAGGTTGGGTAGCCCAACTTGATGCAGATCTTCGCCGCCTAGATTTTGCTTTGGATGATTTATTCGAATTAGCATTGGGAGGTACTGCTGTTGGTACTGGTTTGAACACCCATCCATTATTTGCCCAAATGGTCGCTGATGAGATTTCCAATATCACTGGATTAACGTTTGTCAGTGCGGAAAATAAGTTTGCACAACTTGCTGCTCACGATGCAATAGTTGCTGCTAGTGGCGCACTAAACACTTTGGCCGTGAGTTTGATGAAAATATCCAACGACATAAGATGGTTAGGTTCAGGCCCAAGGTGCGGGTTGGGTGAACTAGCATTGCCAGCAAACGAACCGGGCTCTTCAATAATGCCAGGTAAGGTAAATCCAACCCAAGCTGAAGCGATGACAATGGTTTGCTGCCAAGTTATGGGTAACCATACTGCCATAACAATAGGTGGCTCTCAAGGTAATTTCGAATTGAATGTATACAAACCAATGATGATTCACAATCTTCTTCATTCCACAAAATTACTAACCGATGCTTGTCGCTCTATGCGAGAAAATTGTGTTGAGGGATTAGAGCCTGTCAGAGAAAACATTAATCAGCATTTGGAGAATTCGCTAATGCTAGTTACCGCACTTAACAATCAAATCGGGTATGATAAGGCGGCTAAGATTGCGAAAAATGCACATGAAAAGGGACTCACATTGCGTGAATCTGCTTTAGAATTGAAATATTTGACTAATGATGAGTTTGATTTGTGGGTTCGCCCAGAACAAATGATTGGACCTTCAGTCAAATGATTACAAGAAATCTGATAACGACATTTGCCTAGCACGATCATTTTGGAATAATGAATCCGTACTATTAGCCAACCACTCAACATTTTGTTTGGTATAAGTATCAACGCCATATTTTTCCATAACGTGGAGTGTGACTTTGATGTATTTCCTTACTGCACCTTCTGATACAGTTAATGCTAAGTTACCGTTGCACAAGTCACCTTCAGATTTCACCACTCCCATTGAGGCAAAACCGGAATTACCTGCTTTACTAACCTGTATACACTTGCCTGCAATTGGCATTCTTCGATAAGAATGTGCACACTTTAAACACCGGACTTTTTGCCTGGCAAAAGCATTGAGGTTACCCCTAAGGTCAGGGAGAAAATGCGATCTAATTACACTTGAAGCGACTCTGCGAACATCTACTGCACGCAATCTATGGCCTAAGTCCAATTGACCATTCATCTTGTCAATCATGGTGTCTAATGTCTTGTAAGCCGACAATGCAGGCCCAGCTGCAATTGAGTCGCAATCATGGGTATATCCATAACCCCTAACAGCCGCAACAGAACCCAATCTTCGCTCAACAAAGTCAACACGATTTGAGAGAGATTTTGGATGTGGGCAATCTTGAGTTATTTCATAAAAGTCACGTTCATAGAACCACCCAGAATCTACATTTAGGGCTTCTTTATCCACTTCAGTAGGATTTAATCTAGTTGTCAATACCAAAGGAGCATCCATTTGACCACCACGGTTGGCTGGTAGGATGTCTCTACTGAAGTTTAACAAACCATCCATCAGTAACATTATCGCATCTTCATCCCCATCACAATTTCTTCTCTTTGACGCATGGAATAATGGGTGTGCATAACCGCCTGAACAATCAGCCCAACCAATAATTCTAGACAACACTCCACCAGAGGTGTGTGGTGCCAATGCGCAGATTAAATGGCCAACCAATTCCTCTGGGGAGGAGACATTGTAATATGGCTCCATGCCGTAATATCTAACCAATAAATCATCGATAAATTGAGCGGTTCTGACAAAATAATCTCCAGCATTTTTTGCCACTATGAAATCTTGTGGATACAACTCAAGCATTTGTTCGTCTGAAGTCAATTCATTGCCCAAGTAATCATGGGTGTAGCCTAAGTTGACCAATCTCTTCCACGATACCTCTACCTCGCTTGGCTTGAAGTGGGTAACAGGGACATCACTCATATCGAATCTGACGGTGCCATCTCTAAATACCGGCAAGTCAAATTTAGCACGCAGAATACCCTTTTCCAAGGCCTCTGGTGTTTGATTTTTACTGGCAATTTTCTTCATGCATTTGACATTCTTGGGCAACCTTTCAAGCCCTAATGTAATCATCGCATCATCAATCATTGATGAAATAGGAACAGTTGTTATTTCGCCTCTTCTTCGCCGATTTTCTGCTAGTTCGCTTTTGAATTCGGTCCTTCCCCCACACTTTTCTCCAACAATTGGCTCACCAAATTCGTTTAATTTTCTATGATGGCACGATAACATTGGAGATTTCTTGTTACATTTTGTGCATGTTCTAATGCCCAATTGAACACGAATGTCCTTTTTCCTTGCAGCATTGGTCAGTAATCTTTGATTGCCACCGTTTAGATCGATTGGGAATAAAGTATGAGCCATTGGATTCATAATTCGCGGTGCAGATTTCTCTGGACGCCCCATCCGACATCCGATTCTTACTGGTGCGGAATGATGCCATCTTAGTTTCGACAATTTCCTAATTATCGGCAAGATTCCATCAACGCGATAATCATCTCTTTCAATTTGAGATGACAAATATAACCCAGCATCATCAGGGCCAACATCAGGAATGCTAGCAGCAGCAATACGACCAATTTCATCGGTTTCCGTAATCCCCTTACCCTGCTGACGAGCATTGGTTTCTGCAGAAATGCGGTGAATAGAGCGTTCTTTTTCCAATTCCTCTAGGCGTAATTCTTCTTTCTCGAGAACCTCTGCACCCCGCCTTAATTTTGCTATTTTATCTTCGAATACGCCAATTGAATCGACCGTCATTATTGCTTTGTTACCATCTATGGAAAATCCAAAAGCTTCCATCATAGCAGACCATCCACTAGTGATAACGAGGTCATCACCGTCATGGTAGTGCGGCAAGCCAAGTAGGAGTGCTGAACCTTTGACTATGCCGTGCTGCATTAGTGTCCAAAGAGCAGACTTATCAGCATCAAATATTGCTTTCGCCGGGATAAATTTCGGCCCGGGGATATCGGTAATCATTTCTAAAGAGATATCGGCAGGAGCCATTTCCGACATTATTTTTTGATTCCAGTTTACCACACCATCCGTAATTCTCAGGGATTTTTCCTCAGGCCTAGGGGTGTGGTTTAACATATTTTTATCGCCATTAAAATCTTCAATAGCCGAGGTTTTCAAGATTTGTAGTAACTGAGGCATCCACTCGATTGGCAAATCTAGGAACCACGGATTGTGCGGCGGTGGAAGAGAGGTTTTGAATTGCTCTGCAATTGATTTAGCTTGTTGCCAGTTTGGCCTTAATGTGACTAAGAACCGATGCCACAAGAGTCTAATTTTGTATCTTAAATGAGCATCACCAATTTCCTCTACTGAGATGCCGGGAATTCCACTAGGGCACTGGTCGCGAGTAACCTGCATTATTTCGCAAAACACCTCGACAAGATCATTGGACGACAATTCTTCAATTAAGTCGCTTGCCCACCAGTCTGAACAATATCCTGCTGGAACTAAATTTTTGTTATTTTCCATAAATTCTCCATAGCCAATAACGATTTCACCATTGTCCCAAATAGTTGCAATGTCCGATTTTAACGACTTGAAACTAGCAACGTCATCACATCTTGTGAACCGACCATCCTTCAATACAACCCATGGGCCGTCAGTGTGGTCTGATGGCGTAATGGCACACGCCTTTCCGGGGCGTTCAATTTTCATTTGAGTGCCGATTGTAATGAAATCATCCATTGCCAGCATACACGCAGGGTTGACCGAGGCCGCAGCTAGCCCAGAAGGTCGCGCCCGGCCGTATCTTAATCTGAATCCACCAGGTTCTTGGGGTGAGCCAAATACAGGCCTTCCAGCAATAATATCGTTCATGAACTTGGTAATTGGTTCGGTTAATCTAGATTTGAATTTATTTTTGTCCTCATCTTCTTGTTGTTTATCCTTCTCAGCAAATTTACTGATAAAATCCCAACCGTCAATCTTCATTCGCTCTGTATGCTTGCGGATTTTTGGAGCTTTCAAGCACATTCCTTCTCCAATAACTAACAGTACACCACCTCGAATTCTAGCTTCATCAATGTTTCTTACATTGCCGTAACCGGCACATTCGATCCGTTCGGTGGATTCGCCGTTTATCATAACCGGACAGGCTCTAACAATTTCGTCAATTTCTTCCGGACTTGGACGATATTGTAGATTTCCCCGATAAAGTCCGAACTCTTCCTTGACCCGCTCCACCTCTGGGTCAGTAGGCTGGTATCTGCCAACATTGAGCTCGATTCTAATCATATCAGCAATCAGCACAGCCAAAGCTTGAGCAGTCCCCCCCGCTGCTCTAATCGGGCCAGCGAAATGAACTGATACGAATTGTGATCCATCTATATTATTGAGTAATCTAACTTCACTAATTCCTTCAAGCGGCGCGACAAGTACGGCTTCGGTTAGAATTGCCAACCCGACTCTCAGGCCTACATCTATGGCGGTAACAAGGTCATGTCCCTCATCTCTAAAACCTCTAGCTACCGATTGCGCCATTAGCATTGATGTTGTTTCTCTGTCGTATTTGTCAAGCATGTTACGAATATCTTGTGCCACTTCATACTCGCCGAGATATTCAACGAGTAATTTTTCAGTTCTTCCAGCTAGATCGGCGGCTCTTGGGATTTCCACAAATGGCTTGTGGTCTAGGTTTTGAGCACGGGCTTTTTCAGCGATTCGATAAGCATCCTCGGTCCGCTCATCCATCCATTGTTGGTAGTTTTCCATTTCGAGTTCTAATCTTGTAAGGTCAATACCTTCAAGTGGGTTATTGTCGGCTTTTGTGGTCACTGTATCCGACATATCCCCCACTACCTATGAACAAATGACGACCGCTTATCAACAGTTGCCTAGGGGATACGCTCACTATCAACATCAAAGACATTTTTGTTGAACATTTTGTTAAATTCTCAAGAAAGTTCATGACCCATTTTGTTAACCAACATATAATGGGAGTAGCAGGAACAGTCAGTAATCACCCAAAATGGTCAAGACTAGTTGACTTGGTCAGGGACTTGGCCTTTATCGATGGCGGTGATGATAACGCGTTTACTCTAGCAAGCGGAAGAAATTCTCGCTGGTTTTTCGATACCAAACCTGTCATGATGCACCCAGAGGCCAGTCATCTATTGGGTGAATTACTAAATTTGAGAATGGATGAAATGGGCGCTGATTTTGTTGGTGGCTTAGAGTTGGGGGCGGTTCCGTTGACTGCTATTGCTGTAGCAATGTCGGATAAAGCATCTCCAAGGCGCGGCTTTATGGTTAGAAAAGAACCCAAAGGCCGAGGTGGTAGAAAAACCAATAATCCACCAGGTATCGAGGGCTCATCTTTAGCCACGGGCGGCGATATTGTGATTGTAGAAGATGTTACAACCACGGGCGGCTCTGCAATAAAAGCAGTAGATAGAATACACAACGATACAGATTGCAAGGTAATAGGGGTAATCAGTATTGTTGACCGAGAAGAGGGCGCAGAGCAAGCCTTTGCTGCTGCAGGAATTCATTTTGAGAGCCTGATGACTCGTAGCGATGTTGCCCAATGAGGGATTAAATGGCTCAAATTTTCGAACCACTTTCAACTTCTAGCGATGGTTTGTTTGAAAATATTCCAGACAAAACCTCAGTAGAGAAATTTCGTTTTTTTCACGCTGATGAAGGTAAACCCCTAGCAACTCCATGGCAAGTAGCCCTATCACGTGCATTGATTCTGAGGCGCTATAATTTAGGTCAGGGGATTATTCTAGATCCCGCCTGCGGTAGTGGCATTCAAATCGCCGCTTATTCAGAAATATTACGAAGACCAATCGTTGGAATTGAATTGAATACCCATCGAGCTAGGGCAAGTGCGGTAAATTTTCGAACCATCTTCACTGAGCGAGGTGATACTTCAATTGAACGTCTCAAAAATAGCAAAATAATTGTTAGTGACGGTACCAAGGGTGAGGAAATAATCAAGTTGTTGAGCGAAAACAACACCGATCTAAAGATTGCCCTACTTCATCTAGATCCCGCCCGTCCACGCAACAGTAGAGAACATTCGCTTAGTGAAATGGCCCCCAAGTTAGAAGATGTCTTTGCAGGATGGCAAGATTATCTTCTTACTAGTCCAAACGGGCCGCCAATTTTATTGGATTTATCTCCGCGTCTTTCAAATGAACAAATGCTTGAGGTAGAAGCGCTGGTTGAGCAGTTCTGGCCAAATTCTAACAAAACATGGACTTGGACTTCAAGGGGGAGGGGCAGAGTAGACCGACTTGCTCTATGGATAGGACCTATTGCAGAGCCGGGAATTTCTCGGCGATTTGTCAGAATTCCACCCGATCCTAAGCAACCACCATTCGAGATGTTAGGCGGACAACCATTGCAACTTGAAGCAAAACAATTGCCCGTCAATGATAGGGTTCCAAAAAGAGGCGAATTCGTCTCAATAATAGACTCAGCCTTAGTTGAGTCAGGTATGGCAGAGGATTGGCTTGAATCGCTAAATATTGATGGAGAATATGTGTGGGCATCTGCTACTGGCAGAAGACCGACAATATATCATGCAAAACAACTCAATAATATCCCGACAGGAAGTGAAATCTTGCTCCAGTGCTCCGGTAAAATTGTTGATTTAATTCACCGTGATCTAACTATGGAAACGGTTGATTTGTTTGTTGAGATTTGCTTAAGCAACGATATCAAGAAATTAACAATAAGGGCCAATCTGCCGCCGGACTTACATCCAAAATTGCAGGGGTCTTTTGACCGACAGTTAGCCAAGCGTCACGGGTCAAGAGATGCCTTCTTAATCAAGCGACCAAATCATGCGACATTTATGCTGTGTATAACCCCATAAAATTGTTGAAATTGTGGTAATTTTGAATTTCAAAAAACTCCCTCCGTATCGCGGTCTTGATATATGGGAGGTTGGTCGGGAACTTGCTTGACACTATGTGTAAGCATGAAGGTGAATCAAAATGGCACAATCGAAAACCGAAGACTTAGGTGAAGATTTTTCTTACATACTTCGTATGGCAGATACCGATATCGATGGTCTAAAACCGCTGGCTACAGCGCTAACTGCTGTCAAGGGAGTGGGTGCAAGAACCGCCAACCAAATCTGCCGTAATACCGGATTTAGCGCCTTTGCCCTTGCCGGACATTTGTCAGTTGAGGACCAAGAAAAACTTCGGTTAGCCATTGAAGGCTACAATGAATCGGTTCCGCTATGGATGCTCAACCGCCAAAGAGACTTAGAAACAGGGGATGAAATCCATCTTACCGGCCAACAAGTTTCCTTAACACTCAAAGACGATATTACCAGACTACGTTCTATCAAATGTTACCGTGGTGTAAGACACGCCAGCGGCAACAAAGTACGTGGTCAACGAGGACGTTCGAACGGTCGTGGCGGCCTAACACTTGGTGTAAGCAAGAAGAAGTGAGGGATTTAAGATGGGAGAGCCAAAGTTTTCGAGACCAAAGTTTGACACGCCTTCACATCCATGGAAGGCTGCAAGAATAGAAGAAGAACACGCAATCAAAGCCCAACACGGGCTTAAGAATATGCGTGAAATCTGGAAGGCTAAGTCTCAATTAAGACGTCATCGAAGACAAGCTATGCGCTTGATTGGTATGGTCGATACTAGTGAAGGTCACGGTAAGAAAGAGATGGAAGATCTACTCCGCTCGCTAAACAACAAAGGCCTAATTCAATCAGATGCGTCGCTTGACGACATCTTATCTTTGGGCACTGAAGATATTCTAAACCGAAGGCTACAGGCTCAAGTATACTACAAAGGACTTGCAACTACCATGAAGCAAGCAAGACAATTAGTAAATCATGGACTAATTTGCATCGGCGAACAAAAAGTAACCATTCCATCATACCCCGTTTCTAGAGACGAAGAAGAGCACATCAAATACCATTCTAGTAGCGAACTTAACAATCCTGAGCACGCAATCAGAAAGGCAATTGAAGGCCGAAGAGAGAAAGCAGAATATGCGGTAGACGAAGTCGACCCAGAAGCAACTCCAGAGTTTGCTGCTGAAGTAAAAGCGGCAGCTGAAGCAGCACCGTCAGCAGAAAAAGGAGGCGATGAGTGATGACTCGTAAAGCAATCGTCAACATCTTTAGTTCGTATAACAACATTCTAATGACAGCTACCGATTTAACCGGTGCTGAAACAATCACCACCTGCTCAGGTGGCCAGATGGTGAAATCGTCAAAAGATAGTGGTGGACAATTCGCTGCTACAAGAGCAGCAGAAAAATTGGCGGACGCACTAAAAGATAAAGAATTCACACAACTAATCGTCAAATACCGAGCACCCGGTGGCAATTTGTCAAATAATACCGGACCTGGTGCGCAAGCAGCAATCAGAGCTTTGACTCGTGCTGGAATGACAATTACAAGAATTGAAGATGTAACTCCAATAGCACACGATGGAACCAAGAAGAAAGGCGGCCGTCGTGGCAGAAGAGTTTGATTTAGAGGTGATATAGTGAAAGCAGAAGTCGTATCAGGATGGCCAAAAAACAACTCGATTAGAATCTCGCTTAGCGAGACCGATGCATCTCAAGTAAATGCAATTCGTCGAGCACTAATTTCAGACGTGCCTAAGTTGGCGATTAATAGAGTCAACTTTAGTCAAGGAGTAGTTGAGACAAACGGAGAGATTCTAGAATCGGTTAACGTACTACCCGATGAAGTACTTGCCCACAGACTTGCAATGATTCCAATTCCAACTTTTCCAGAGGAAGACTTACAACCATTCGAAACATGTAGCATTTGTATAGACCTAGTTGAATCAGAAAAAGGCTGCCCAACTTGTCAGGTATTATACTCGCTCAATATTCAAGGCCCTGCAGCTGACGCTGAAGAAGAACATATCACGGTTTACGCTGGAGATCTAACAACAATTTCTGACCCAATGTTTGATGTCAAAGAAGAACACAGAAAAATTCCACTCACCATCTTGTCAAAAGGACAGTACTTGGAATTATACGCCTTTGCTACCCTAGGAAGAGGTTCATCTCATCAAAAGTGGTCTCCTGCAGCAGGAATTGGTTTTACGGTTCGCAGAGTTGCAAAACTTAACAATGCCAAGAAAGCAGATGTGCTATTTGCTTTGAATTTGAAGACTTCTGATGGTCGTGACATCGATGCTAAATTGTTTGGTAAGGACAAAAAAATTGATGATATTAACACAGTTCTAGATCTTGAAAGAGCCCTTCACCAAGTAGGACCAGGAACAGGTAGAGATGCAGATTTCGCTAATGCAATAACCATGGAAGACATGGAAGGAAGTTACATCTTATCCTATGAGACTGATGGAAGTATGAGTCCAGAGACAGCATTTAATCTGGCAATGGATGAATTATCTAATAGATTCACTAACCTTAATGGCGAAATTAAGACCGCAATAAAGTGAAATAACTCGTTTTAGTAATGAGTAAATTCAACATCAGCACTTAGATGAACTACTTTATGTCCATTGTTGGTTACTTTACCAATTACTTGAACACCACTCATTTTTCCTGATAACCAGTTTGTCATTTCTACAGCATGCTTTGCGTCTACTGCGATTATCATACCGCAACCCATGTTGAAGGTCCGATACATTTCCCAAGTATCAACGTCTCCAGTCTTTGCCAACCATTCGAATTCAGGATGCACAGGTAACGGGTTATCAATTTCCCAACCAAGTACGTTATGTAATCTCAAAAGATTCGACAAACCGCCACCGGTGACATGACATATTCCATGTATATCATTAACAGAGAAAATAGATTCTGCTGATTGTGCTAATTTAATCAAATCAACAACTGGATCACAATATATCCTGGTAGGATTAAGAAAAACCTCTCCTAGTGTAACCCGCTCATCTTCGACAAATCGTAGTATCTCTCTACCATTAGATGCAGTTTCAAACGGGGCTGAATCATGATATGAAAAACCTGAATGATCAATAATTCGTCTTACTAGTGAATATCCATTCGAGTGAATCCCCGAAGACGGCAGGCCAATCAACACATCGCCTGCTTGGAGGTTCTCTCCAGTAATCGCTTCATTCTTTTTTAGATATCCAAGGGCAGTACCAGATAAGTCAAGTTCAGTGACAATTCCAGGTAATGATGCCGTTTCTCCCCCCGCCAATGTAACTCTGGCTAATCTACAAGCCTCGGCAAGAGATGCTCCAAGTGCGGCATGTACTTCCGGGTCAGGTTTAGGGACTGCAACATAGTCGACAAAAGCAATTGGTTCTGCGCCAACACATAGTAAATCATTGACATTCATGGCCATACAATCGATTCCCACACCAGCCCATTGGTTTAGCAAGGACGCAATCTGTAATTTACTGCCAACCCCATCAGTAGCTAAAGCAAGTAAATTATCGCCAAATTCAATCAAGCCACCAAACCCGCCGGGCAAGTCTACCGGCGCACCAGGGGTGCCTGCAGGTCGGACAGATTTTCCTAAAGAGGAGATTAGAGACGCTACTGCAGAACCCTCTAAGTCAATGTCGACGCCAGCACTGGCGTAATCCATCTTATCTGTCATAGTACGTCCAGCAGTAGGCAGGCAATGAATAAACCGGCTCAAGAGTAGAGTGCCTCAGCAAGCAGAGGCATACTGCTATCCAACCGATAATCAATACCAGAATGCGTACCTTGAAACTCTTCCCAATGGTGTTTTATACCATATTTTGTTAATAATTCCACAAATACTCTACTGCCATACTGTATACCATATTGATCAGCATCTCCGCAATCAATAAACAACAGATCTAGCGAAGCTAAGGAATTATAATTTATCTTGACTGATTCTACAGGGTCATATTCTTGCCAATTATTCCAGAGTTCTAAATCTACAGAACATGTCCTTAAGTCAAACGGCAAAGTCAATTTAGCAGTCTTGCCATATGAGGCAGACATTGCACAAATCATCAATGCGTGGAAATCATCGCCACTCAATTTGTTGCATTCTTTTACGTGATTCAAGAAATTGTCTAAACCCCCAACTCGGTTAATTTGAGTCGCAGTTTTATGGAAATCAGCTTGGTATAGGTTGTCAAATCCAACATCACCAGAGTGTGATGCTATCGCATGCCACTGTCCAGGGTTGTGTAGTGCATTGTGCAGTGCCCCATAGCCGCCAGAAGATTTACCGAATAAAGCGAATTTCCCGTTGGTAGAATACCGTTGAGAAAGTTCTTGTTTCAATGGACCATTGAGCCAAGAACTCCATTGGCCTAGAATCGGGGAATCAACAAATTGGTTACCTCCAAGAGAGGTAAAACAATCAGGCATAACCAGTATAACTGGTTTCATCAAACCATCATTGACTAATCTTTCATGACGTTGAGGGAGTGTTTCTGAAAAAGCCCTCCAACCGGCCCTAGCTAGTCCAGAGGAAGTAAATGGAGCGAGGTAAATCATCACAGGTAGGCTTTCGCCTCGGTTAATTGCCTCTAGACCTTGTACTGG
Organism: uncultured Candidatus Poseidoniales archaeon; assembly: GCA_964015895.1. GTDB lineage: Archaea > Thermoplasmatota > Poseidoniia > Poseidoniales > Poseidoniaceae > MGIIa-L1. The sequence continues at coordinate 2,597 of CAXHFO010000022.1, read as the reverse complement.
AATATGGACTAAGACCTCTCTTGTAAGTGGGTCATCTATTGAATTAGCAAGTAATTGTGAGTGAATTAAAAACCGCTCAAGCAGACCCATTGTCGGGGCGAAATTATGTTCGGGCATGATGGGGCTAAAGGGTCATTACTGATTTGTTAAACGGTTCCGTAATATTACAATGGACATGACTTTTTTGCCCGTAAAGCGCTTACAGAACCGACAAACTTTCCAGTGGAAATACAGGGGTAGTAAGAATCCACAGAAGTAATCATATACCCTCGACGAATAGAATGACAGTCTACCCAGACGGAAAAGGTGATGTCAATGTTGCAAGAGTTTGATTTGGCGGCGAGATGGACGTCGATGATTCAGGACCTGTACGCAGAGGCAGTACACAATCTTGCTCAAAAATGGCCAGACGAACAATCCCTTGAGGTTTCTTATCGACTTATCGAAGGTTTTGATGATGATTTTGCCCAAAATATAATTGCACAGCCAGACTTACATTTCCAAGCAGCAAATCAAGCATTACGCCAATTTTTACAGGATGAAGGCCACACCTCGATGTATCCCTTTGTGAGGATTGTTCACCTACCAAGCGACCAAGTTAGAACGGTTTCACAACTTAGAGCCGACGATATCAGCATGATGCTGTCAATTGATGCTATTGCGACTAAGATTTCTGGAGTTAGACCAAGAATTTACTCCGCATCTTTCTTGTGTGCATCTTGTGGCCATGTTGCCGATGTAAAGCAACCAAACGAACAAGAATTAGTTGAGCCAATCGAATGTTCACAAATCGATGGCGGATGTGGGCGCCCAAAACGTCAAACTAGATTCATACTACAAGAGGATGAATCGATACTAATCAATTCTCAATTTATTGAATTACAAGAATCTCCAGAACAATTGAAAGGAGGCATTCAACCTGAAAGAATTATTTGCATAGGTGAACATGATATTGCTGGAAAATTAAATCCAGGGGATCGGGTAAAGGCTAACGGTGTGCTATTTATCCGTTCACAACGCAAGGGTGGTAAAGATACTCCAGTATTCGATATATTCCTTCGAATTCATTCTTTGGAGCGGCAAAATGTCCCCCTTGAAGAGATTTCAATAACCGAAGACGAGGAACTTGAAATCAAGGAATTAGCTAGTCGATCAGACATTTATGATTTATTCAGTGGCAGCATTGCCCCATCTATCTTCGGGATGTCTTGGGTTAAGGAGTCATTAATGCTGCAATTATTTGGCGGGGTCGCCCGACTAAATCCAGATGGTACTAGAAATCGCGGAGATATTCATATTTTGTTAATGGGGGACCCTGGTGTTGCGAAATCACAACTGCTTGACTATATGTCAAAGATTTCTCCAAGAGGACAGTTCACTTCTGGACAATCAGCATCTGCAGCAGGTTTGACTGCCGCTGCTGTGCAAGATTCTGCTGCTGATGGTAGATGGACGCTAGAGGCAGGGGCACTCGTTCTAGCAGATCTTGGTCTTGCAGCCATTGATGAATTCGACAAAATGAATGAAGCAGATAGATCGAGTATGCACGAAGCAATGGAACAACAAACCATTTCAATTTCTAAGGCGGGAATTAATGCCAGTCTGCGAACTAGATGTGCAGTCCTGGCAGCAGCCAACCCCAAGAGTGGTAAATTCGAACCGGTTTCAGACATCCCATTTACTGCGCAGATAAATCTAGCACCGCCATTAGTTTCTCGATTTGACATAATTTGGCTGCTTACCGATACTGCTGAACAAGAAAAAGACGCTAAAATTGCTCGACACATCATTAACAATAGGTTACTTGGAACCAGTGAATTATTAGTTAATCAAGGTACTGCGCCAGACCCATCTAAGAAATCTTCAGTCGGAATGAAAAAGTCCCAAGAGGGCGATGAAATTCTTTCAAAAGACTTAATCAGAAAATATATTGCTTATTCAAAGCGAGCTATCCATCCAAAGTTGGAAGAAGAAGCAAGGAATAGAATTGTCGCATTTTATGTTGAAACAAGAAAGAAGGGCGGCGAATCATCAGACAGTGTGTCAATTACCGCAAGATCTCTAGAAGCCGTTGCTAGGATGGCTGAAGCCAGTGCGCGTATACGCCTTTCGGATATAGCCACAATTGAAGATGTTGAACGAGCAATTCGCTTGACTAGAACTTGGCGAAACGAGTTAATGGGTGAAAATTTCGATGAAACCGCATTACATACGGGCAAAAAAGCAACTGCAAGGAATAGTGAAAGAATCTTATTAGACATAATTGCCGATCTCCAAGCCGCTTCGACAGACAATATCAAAGTAGCAAATATAATCGATATTTTTAACGAGGCTCAAAGTCATAATATCGATCGAAGTAAAGTTGAAGATATGATTGAAAAGATGATTAGAGAGGGACGTTTAATGCGCCCTCGTGGCTATGATTCGATTCAAAAGTTGTGAATAATCAATCGTTGCTATCTTGAATGATGAACTACTGGGATTGATATGGCGGAGCCACACATCACCGAACCTGAGGGCGATGTAGCAGATGCTAGCAATCTAAATCCTCAGCAATTAGGGTTTATGTGTGGTATAGAGGTTCACCAGCAATTAGC
>CAXHFO010000021.1:0-15132 GCA_964015895.1 uncultured Candidatus Poseidoniales archaeon | reverse complement strand
CTGAACAAATAGCCAACATGTGTTGCATTTCATGATAAATCGATAACAGGCCTTGCAAATGATGTTCTGGTTGGTGTGGATGAATATCTGCAATACCAGGTAACTGGGCAATCACCTCATTGACTCGTGGATTGTGCTTCATAGTACACGACCCAAGAGGATAAAATCCAGTATCAATACCAAAATTTCTTCTCGACAACCAAGTGTAGTGTCTGACCATTTCCGGCTCTGATAGTCTTGGCCATCTTGGAAGTTCTTTACGTATCAAGTTTGGCGGCAGTGATACTTTATTTTTCGAAAGTAGTGGTTCTGGTTGCGAATAACCCATTCCCGCTCCGCCAGCAAAATCAAATAATCTGCTCAAGCAATCACCTCCTTAATAGAACACCACATAGCCAAATGAGCTGCTAGTAGTTCTATTTCTGCAGCTTTGGTTTGATCGGTAACTGAAACTAACAACCAATTTGTGCGGCCTGGATACCAACGGGCTAGGTCGAAGCCACCGATTATGCCAACTGAATCGAGATACTTCAAACAATCTGCTGCATTTCTTGGAAGTTCAATTACGAATTCGTTAAAGTGAGAAGATGAAACATGCGGTACTGAGATTCCATTAATCTCGGACAACTTCTGTTTGGCAAGTACACATGCAGTCATATTACGGTATGCTAAGTGTTCAAGACCCTCAGGTCCCAAAAGTGACATGTGCATTGCGCCCATCAAAGCAATTAATGTTTCATTAGTACAGATATTGGAGGTTGCCCGATGACGCCTGATGTGTTGTTCCCTGGTGGATAGAGTTAGACAATATGCTTCTTTACCATCAACATCGATACTTCTTCCAACAATTCTTCCAGGCATTAGACGCAAATACGGTTTGCTGCACGCAAATATTCCATAAATTGGGCCGCCACCTGTTGGCGGGCTGCCAAATGGTTGACCTTCCCCCACCACGATATCTGCCCCATAGTTTCCTGGTGCTTCAACTAAGCCAAGTGAAACTGGTTGTACGCCGACAATTAGTGCAGTATTATCACCAATTATCTCCTTTATTTGGGTTAAACCACCATCGAGAATCCCCAGTGGATTTGGTTGTTCAACATACACACCGCATGAACCAGCAGCTGATTGAACTGAGTCGATATCTAGGGTACCATCTGCATTGTGCTTCAACACTTTCAAAGTAATTCCAGCACCTTGGCAATAATTGTGCATAACCGACATACGGTCTGGAGGGACTAGTTCTGAAATGTAAACAGTATTTGCCTGACTAGCCTTTCTTGTGTGAACTCTAACCGCGCATGTTAGCGCTTCTGCGGCTGCTGTAGATCCGTCATAAAGAGACAGATTGGCGATCGGCAAGCCAACTAATTCTGAGATTAGGGTTTGAAATTCCCACATTGCTTGGAGCATCCCTTGGCTTACTTCAGGCTGATATGGCGTATACGAGGTCAAGAATTCGCCTCTAGTGATTAGTTGAAATACTGATGACGGAACATAATTACGATAAATTCCTGCACCCAAAAAAGATACTGCTTCCCCCATAGCCAAATTTGCGCCAAGTAATCTACGAGCATCGGCAATTATTTCTTCCTCTGATTGAGGTGGAGGTAATGGTAGAGGTTCGGACATTCTCACATGCTCTGGCAAGTCGCTAAACAAGTCATCAATGGATGAAAAACCCATCTCTTCGAGCATCTCGGTTTCTAGGCCTCTATTTGGTAATTGGTCGACCATGGTGACTCCCTCCTTACGGCTAATTTAAACCCGTGCGCGTAATGCCCATAATATTCATGTTTAGAAGATGATATTGTAAATCCGATAATCTAGACGAATGGTGGCCTTACTATCACGGCTTTTACCGACTTTCGTGGACTGGCAACGATCATTACCTCATCTCCTTCATTAACATTCGAAATATAGCCAATACCAATACCGATATTTCCTAAACTCGGTGATGGCGCTCCAGAAGACAATCGCCCAATTATCTTACCAGACAAATCGCTGACATCTTTGTCAGGCCTTGGCAATGGACCTTTTTCTAAATACTTGATGCCCCACCATTTAGCATCTGAATCGTCATGTGAAATAACGCGATGCTTCCCAATGAACTCATGTTCAATATCTAAACCAAACGGAACATTGGTTTCCCATGAATCTCTTGATAGAAATTCTGTCCCTTCTTCTAGTTCTGGCCAGCAGAAATCTACTCCGCTAAGCAGGTAACCTTTCTCCAAGCGTAATGTATCACGCGCTCCAAGCCCTACAGGAGTTGCACCTGCGTTTATTAGATGACGCCAAAGGGTTGCTGCTTGGCTATTAGGCACAAATATCTCATACCCAGGCTCACCGGTATAACCAGTGCCTTGAATCCAACCAGTGACTCCAAGAGGATTATCCGATAATTGTTGCCAGCGGAACCTACCAACGTGATTTTCCGCATTCAATACGTTACTGATTATTGCTTTTGAGTCTGGGCCTTGCAGAGCGATAATTGAGGTTTCGGGCGATAAATCTTGTAATTCTACCGAACCATCTTTGGGCAGATTACTAGTAAACCAATTAGCCATAACTTCAATCATCGAGGCATTTGGTACGCCAATAATTTCGGTTTCCGAGACTACAGCAAAAATCATATCATCAATGATAAAACCATTATTGTCCAAGAAATGAGTATAAGCACAACGGCCTGGAGATATTGCTGAAACTTTCTGGGTTGCCACTGTTTCAAGCCATTCTCTAACCTTGTCACCTGTGAATCGAAATGACCCCATGTGGCTGACATCAAAAAGCCCAGCAGATGCTCTTGTTGCTAGATGCTCTTCTTTGATATTGGAGTACCATATTGGCAATTCAAAACCATGAAAATCGACAATATTAGCATCCAGTGCAACATGTTCATCAAATAGTGCGGTCCTAACTAAATCGCCACTCGACATGATTGTGCCAAATCGAGACGCTCCTTAAACTCGGGGGAATCAAAATTGTGCAGGCACTCCACCGACTATTTCATCGCCATGCCGAACAATTGCTGCAACTAGACTATCTAACACTGATTGGTCAACCAAAGGATTGGCTACTACTGCTCTGATAACTACCTGATCAAGAATGTTTGAACGGCTCACTAGGTGAATGCCCTCCCGCATAAGTCTAGAACGTAATTCAGTATTTAGTTCGTTTAGATCATATCCTTCTACCACATATCTAAAGCAAATATTAGACCAACTACGCTCAGACATCATTTCCAACTTAGGATGTGACTGAACCGCTGCTTGAAGATAATCACTTAATTCACAATACTTTTCAACCATCTCAGCCCAACCACGGTCACCTATTTCTCGCCAGGCAATCCATAATTTCAAAGAATCGTTACGCCTTCCACACTGCAAGGAATACCGACCCAAATCAACATCTTTTGTGTCTTCATGAAATAGATAATGAGCAGCATTGCCATGTGCACAAACTCCTCTAAGCACGTCCTTGTGTTTAGTAAGAAAAGCACTGCAGATAAGTGGCAACCCCATCATTTTGTGTGCGTCCCAGCAAACACTGTCAGCAAGTTCAACCCCGGCCATAAGATCACGGTGCTTGCTAGAAAATAAGCAACTTCCACCCCATGCTGCATCGACATGCAGCCAAATATTTTCGTCATGGCATATGACTGCAATTTCTCCGAGAGGATCAAATGCTCCCCTAACCGTAGTACCTGATGTAGCAATTACGCAGAACGGAATCAAGTCATTTTGTTGAGCCCTTTGGATTTCGTCTCTCAGTGAATCTGGTTTCATACGACCATGTGAATCACAGGCCACTTTGATTAAATTTTGATGACCAATTCCGATAACATTGGCTGACATCAAGACAGAGTAATGAGCTTCTGCAGAAACAAACGCCACATGCTTAGTGCCATCAAATCCAGAATGCGATGAGGTTGGGTAAAGTGATTGACGAGCACACAGCATCCCTAACATGTTACCATTTGAACCACCTGTAGTAAAGGTACCAAACCCATCTGCATAACCAATGATTTCCATCATTCGAAAGATAATTGCTTTTTCGATTAGAGTTGAGATTGGTGATAGTTCATATGTATACATTGACTGATTGGTTAAAGCAGCAATTACCTCGCCAGCAAACGCAGACAGATTCAATCCACCCCATAGTGGATTCATAAATTGTGGATTATTAGTTCTAACACACTGACGAAGAAATTCATCAATATCATCAAGAACCTTTTCGGGACCATTTCCTTCCAACGGCAGTGATAAATCTGTAGTCTTTCTTCTGGATGCTTCTGAAAGGTAATCAATGGTTTTTTGGCCTTCTTTATGAGATGAGAGGTAATAATCTGCCACGCGAGACATCAAACCATCTAGGAATGGTGCAAGGGCTTCTGCTCTCATAGTACCACCGGTCTAGCACTAGACCTTTGTAGTATGCGGTAGTTGGTTCTAGAACTAATATTTACTGATTAATGCATAATGAATTGTACACAATTCAAACTACATTCGACGTACATTGGACGATTTATTGGTTGATTTTATCAAAATCAGGTCCTAACGGAAATTATTCCAAAATCAATAATTAATCGGTAAAATATGCTGATAATATATTCGACTTAAGCAAATTTATGATTATTTTTAGTCAAAATTAGCATTCATATTGCATAATAGTTCAGTAACATTGAATAAAGACGGTTTCCAGCCAAACACATGTTAGGAGAAGTAGGCGGCAGATGGCTAGATAGATTGCATCAGCATATTGCCAAAGATTTACGCACAAAAGGATGGTCACAATCAGAGATTGCCACATTACTAGGTTCAACTCAAAGCACGATATCTAGACATATCCAAAAATCAACTATTAGCCTTTCAGCATCTGCTGATGAGGCAATGGTCGACGCTTGGGCCAGTGAATTATCGCAAGCGCTTGCGGCAATAGGACCGGAAAGCGATGTAATACGTCAAAGATTGATCGTCGAATTTCAATTTGGCGGCAACCAAACTTTACGATTTGACAAGACACTAACTGGTTTGGATTTGGACAAAGGCCAGCAGGAAAGGGCCTTACTCCGCAGATTAGAGTGGGCTATTAGCCGCCTTGATGTTAAAAGGATTCACCATGTCTTACCGGCTGTGGGATTAAACATCGCATCATGCATCAAAGGAGCTAGAAATGCTGACCAGGTAGCTGCTTTCCCGGGAAGAATTACTATTGTCAATGGCAAATTAAGACATCATGAAACGCCGTCATTTGGTGTCTCCAACCACTTAGCAGGAATTTTAATACAAGCCCACACAATAAATGAAGCAAAAACCTCAATTGTCAACATTAAGCCAGAAATAAAGCATGATAAAGTTGACATTGATGAACTCAAAGCAATATGTGAACAACTTGGTTATGCATTCGCTGAGTGCCAAAAGGGCCGCATAATCGGATCACACACCAAGTTAGATGTGATAATTGATGCAGGAGGCTATGGTTGGGAGCCAAGTCTCTATATCCTCGCCCACAATCCATTGGAGTTGATTGATAGAACACACCAACTTTCTGCACAAATAGGAGGTGGTTTAATTGCGTCTTAAGGCATTACTGTGTTTGGCTGTAATGGTTTGCGGATCTATGAGTGGTTGTTTAGGTGCATTGGAAGATGAAAATGAATCACTAGAATGTTCAACACTTTCTGCAGGTCACTCAGATGACGGGAAATTGCGAATACTTACCTATGACATATTGGCGTTAAGTGATAGCATGGTGGAAGAATTTACCAACCGAACTGGATATGAAGTCGAATTTATCAAAGAAGATGATGCTGGCGGAATACTAGATCAAATGATGCTTACTAAACAAGCACAGCAAGCGGATTTAATGATTGGCTTAGATAATACCTACCTACAGACTGCTATCGACAACTGTTTGCTTCGAGAAACGGTATACACCCAGTCTGAAAATTATCAAAACATAAGCCAAGAGGCAGCAAAGCCATATTCGGGACCATTGGCAATTCCTTTCGATCAAGGCCCTGTTTGCTTAAATTATGATGAGAACTTTGTTGATGGAGAAAATGTCAGCGAACCAACATCATTATGGAACCTAACAGAGGAAACTTGGCGAGGAAAAACTGCATTCCCCTCCCCAGTAACTTCTTCACCTGGAAGATCATTCATGGTTGCAACCATCGATTATTTTGAAAATGATGCCGATGAAAGTACTAATGCTTTTGATTGGTGGCAAGCCATGGCAAGCAATGATGCAATCATTACCTCAGGCTGGACTGAAGCATACGAAACTCACTATACTGGAGGCTATGGTGAATACACCACTGGATATATTGGTGATGCTCACTTGACCGTATCTTATTGCCAATCACCTGGAGTGGAAGCCTATTACTCTGGAAATTACACCCACTCTACTTCAATTACATTACCAAAGTCAACAATACAACAAGTAGAATACACTGGAATAATCAATGGTGCGGCAAATATTGACGGAGCTGAATCATTCATAGAATACCTACTGAGCCCTGAAATCAACGCACAAATGCCGGAAAACAATCTGATGTATCCGGTTCTTGAAGGTTATGGATTACCTGAAACAGATGGTTATCGCTATCACTCAGATATACCACAAGAAAATGCAAATATTGAGATCACTAGAATCAATGATGAGATGACTCAGTGGCTTGATGACTGGCAGTCCTCAACTGAATGAGGTCTGATATTGACCAACACTGGCCAGCATAAAATGTTGGTAAAGCTATTACAGTGGACCACAGTTTGCTCATTCGTAACACTAACAGTATTGCCATTATTGTATGCTATTGCTAGACTAGAAGGCGTAACTGGGATCAATTCAGTTGTGGCTGTAGGGAACTTTTTTACTACACAATCGCTGTTAGAAGCGTTGAGATTTACCCTACTTGAAGCAACCATTTCAACAATAGCCACGGTGATTATTGGACTCCCAATTGCTTGGTATTTGGGACGCTATAATTGGAAAAATATTAAATTGTTAAGAGCAATACTAGCAGTTCCATTTGTCACTCCATCAATCGTAGTAGCTATGGGATTTCTGATGCTGATTGATGTTGGAGGTCCACTAACCGCAATCGGTATTGATTTGCGCTTAGAGACGGGTATTGTTGGCGGCTTAGCAAATGTTACCAACTGGGAAAATCCCGGGCATTTCATCGCCTTGATTACCGCTCACGTATGGTTTAACATCTCGTTGATAATGCGATTTGTCGAACCAACCTTGTCAACTATGGACAGAACATGGGAAGAACAAATGCGATTCTTGCCAGCCGGACAAAATAGATTATCACGGATTCGCAACCTCTGGTTACCAATAATTGGACCTGCAGTTTTGTGTGCTGCAACACTCTGTTTCATTTTCTCCTTCACCTCGTTTGCCCTAGTTCGATGGCTAACTCCAAACCAAGATACACTAGAAACAATGATGGCAAACTCTGGAGGTTCAGCGGGCATATATGGCTACAGAATTGACACCAGCGAAGTAGTATTATCAACTTCAATAGTTCAATTAATCATACTGTCACTAGCAATTATCTGCGCTACATCAATACAAAGACGCCATTCTACTATCCATGCAATAATTGCTGAATCAGATGCTAAACAAATATCTAGTAAGCCAAATACCTTGGCAAAAACAATTATTTCATTGGGTGTTTGTTTTGCCATAATACCACTAATTTTGGTAACAATTGCATCCTTTAGAATTCGCAATACCACCACTGGTGAATTTAGTTACTCGACGGAAGCCTGGAGTGAATCATGGTCGGGTGATTATTCCACAACAGCAATTCCAGATGCCTTGTCAAATTCACTAATCTATTGCTTAATCACCGTTGCATTTGCGTTACCCATAGGTTGGATTATTTCATCATGCATTAATCGCTTAGAGCAAGAGCAAAAGACTACTGCTGCTAAGGTCGTCGAATTTGCTACAATGATTCCTTTGGCGCTTTCAGCGGTAATGATCGGTCTTGGAATTTTACTCGGATTATTAAAATGGTCTCCTAGTTTATTTGGTTGGGTCATTATACCAGCAATTCCTCATATAATTATTACTACCCCATTTGTTATCAGAATAATTCTGCCTGCTTTGCGGTCCATTGATTCATCATATTATGAGCAGGCAATTATGCTTAGCATGAGTCCAATTAAAGCTTGGTGGCATGGTAAAGTTGCATTCCTTCGGGCACCTCTTGTGGTAGCAGGAGCATTAACTATGGCTTTTTCGTTAGGTGAATTTGGCGCTTCGTGGATTTTAGTCAGGTCTGGATCGTGGGATACATTGTCAGTGTTAATTGATCAGTTGATGAGCCAGCCAAAATTCAATCCACTTATACAGCCAATGGCTATGGCTGCAGCAACAGTCTTGATGCTGTTAACATTCATCCTATTCTTTATTGCAGAAAGATTTCGAGATAATGGTGAAGGGAGTGGTTTTTGATGAATAATAAGGAAAATGTAGTAGAACTTTCAATAGAACAAAAAAAAATGAGTAAAAAAATATTATTCAAAAATATGAATCTAACCCTAAAAGCAGGCGAAATAATATCCCTTCTGGGACCAAGTGGTTGTGGCAAAACAACTTTGCTAAGGATGATAGCAGGTTTAGAATCAAGCGGTGTTGGTGAAATTACTATTGAACAAAAAGTAAGTGATTTTGTCGGATTTATTTTTCAAAAACCAATTTTATATCCACACTTGAATGTGGCAAAAAACATCCTTCTTGGTAATAATCAAAAGTCATCTAAATTTAAGCAGGAAGAACTAGTAAATGATTCACTTAAATTAGTCAACTTGAGTGGGTTTGCTAATCGGAAAGTTACTACATTATCTGGCGGAGAAGCTCAGAGAGTTGTACTTGCTAGAGCCTTATTAGCAAACCCGAAATTGTTACTGCTAGATGAACCATTATCCTCTCTCGATGTTGATGCGCGCAGAGACTTAGCCAAAGAAATCAGAGATTTGCTCAAGCAGCATAACATCAGTGCTATTCATGTCACTCACGATTATGACGAAGCAAATATTGTTGCTGATAGAATCCTTGAATGGTCAGAAATTTGTGAATCTACTAACGGAAGCAATAATAACGACCAGTGACAGAGAATAACTGAGACCGATGCCTGCCGTACCACTAGAAGTACTACCTTACGTTAGAGGTATACAATTAGTTCTATCTAGTTATGAAGGGTATACTAAAGGTAAACGTCGAGAAGCAGACAAGCTGATTAGAGATGAAATCAAACGAGCTGGAACTAGAGCGAGAAACCACATCTCTAACATCCAAGATCTCGCCTTCAAAGCCAATAATATGCCTCTTGCTCAAGTTGCAAAACTAGCCACTTCTGAAATTGATTCGATGATTGAAGATGTTGATAAATCGACAACTGGTATGAATCACGCGTTCTTTTCAGGTACCAGATCAGCAAAAGTTTCTGACTTGAAAAAATTAATCAAACACGATCACGATGTTATTGAAATGGTCACCAAGGCAATCAATATATCCAATAGTGCTGAACATGCATTTAGTACAAGTATGCCAGATGAAGAAGTAAAGAATTTTATCCAGCAGTGTCAACAGATGATTACCAGTTGTCGAGGATTTTATAATTCACGAACTAAGATTCTAGGCGGTTTGCGTCAAAAAACCAAATGAGATGATAAAATGAGTAACAAATTTAGATGGAGAGATAACCCTAATATTATAGCAAGATTGTTAGATGCCAATAATATCAATACCTGGAAGGCTCAAGAAGTAGTTTTGAAGCCAAATGAAGCATGTGTGTTTATTGTTGATGGAAGAATTGGTGACATTTTAACTGAGAAGATAGTTGGTAACATCGCTGGTGGGTTCAACCGATTTTTAGGCGAAATGATGGGCGTTACAGCCAAGGATAGGAGATTACTATTCGCCATGACTGGACCTGCCGATATATCGATTCCATTTTCTGCCAATTTACCAAATGGTGGCAAAGTTTCTGGATTTGCCAATGTGCGAGTTCAATTACGTAATGATGACATCCCCAAATTACTCAACATGTTTGCCAATAGTGCACCCTTGTTAGACAGAAAGCGCCTAGCAGAGGTCTTACACAACGAATTAATGATGCGAGTAATAAATCCTTCACTTGCTGAGTGTTCAAGCGATGAAGATTTGCGAAGTGCTGCTTTTCAAGATAAATTTGAGATGCGAACAGAAGTTGAACTGCGCTCAACTCTCTCAACACTTGGCTTTACCTTACTAAAGGCATTTCTTACAGCAAACCAGACCGATAATGAAAAAATAACTCAGCTAAATGCCGAACTTTCGGCTGCCACGCAAACTGAAGGGGCCCATGCCGAAGCACTAATGGAAAGAATTGCTATACGAGAAGCTGCAATGTTAAGAAGAATAGAATGTGAGTTAAACATTCAAAAAGCTGAAGCGGCAGGAAAAGTTACTGTTGAATTACAGAGCGAATTAAAGGATTTACGTAAACAAGAAGCACATTGGGAAGCTGAATTAAAGCGTGATGAAGGGAAATTAAATCTTCGAATGAAAGAATCATCACACAAAACCGATCAAGCAATGGCATTGTTTGAACAGGTTCAAGCAAAAAAGCGCGAACGAGTTGCACAAACCCAAGAACATCAAAACCAACGCATGGATAAGCAAAATGAATTACAAGTGAAGATGATGGAAATGGCTGCTCAAAATGATGCCTTGACACCAGAAGTCATGCAGGAATTCTTGCGACAACAAACCGCTCAAAAAGCAGTAGATGGTCCTGGCGCAGAGTCACAAGAAGGCCCTCAAAGCAACAATAATAATTCGATTTGCCCAAGTTGCTCGAAACAAGTAATGCCTGACTGGAAAGCCTGCCCACACTGTGGAATTACTCTCTAATCGTAGAGATTGTTAATTAACAAACCCGAAATGGCGGAACAATGCCAATCCGTTGGGGGTCAAAGCCATGGAAGTTATGGAGTAGCCATTGGCATAACAGGCACACTTTGAAAGGATTGCGTTTACCTTTAGCATTACTAGCCATGGTGTTTTTAGGATTGGGTTTAGGATATTTAGCCATCAATTATTTTTCCGAATGGCGCGGCTGGACTGCATTTAATCCTGAAACTAGATTTGATTCGATGATTCCAGTTATTCCTTGGATGATTCTGCCATATTACACGTTATACTTCTATTACCCAATGGCAGGATTGTTAGGCATGAAAAATGACAAGACGCAAAGAGAAGTTCTCATTTTCCACCAAATCCTACTAATATTAACCATGATGATTTTTGCTATTTTCCTGATATTACCTGCCGAAGTAGATCTTAGGGATTCTGTATTAGATACAGACCTTGGAATTTGGCACACATGGTTTGAGTTATTGTATGGTGTTGATAACCCATGGAATGCTTGGCCTTCACTACACATTGTTCAAAGCATGCTGGTAGTTTTAATCATTCACCGGTGGTTCAGTAATTATGGTACAAAAGCAACAATGCTACTTGGCGCGTTATGGTTTGCTTGGGCATTACTAGTTATTTCGATAACAACCACAAAACAGCATTACGTATGGGATGCAATATCTGCACTTATTGTTGGTTTCTTAGCATGGCGATATTGGATAGCACCAGCATTAGATAAATGTCATGAACAAGAGGTTGTTGAGTTATTCAACCACTTGTAAATCAACCAAATACCGCACTAACCGCATCCCGATTGGTTAGATATAATGTCAAACTTATTCCAGCCATAATCATCATCCATGAACCAACAAGTTTGATGGTACCGGTGGCTCTTCTGAGGAAATTTATCATAACTTGACGTCCAAGACCAACCATCATAGTTACGGCAATCATCAAAATTAACAAACCAAGCATTAAGCCGCTTATACCAAGAGTTATCGCAGCTCCACCAAGAGTACCAAGATAAAGCACAAATGGCAAGACAGCAGCAGCAGTACAGTCAATTGAGGCAGCAGCGTAACCAATTCCATACAGATACATATTACGCCTAGGGGTAAAGACGTCATCATCTTCTGTTGTGCTGTAGCGATCAACGAATTTTTGTACAAAGCCCATCACGTGTGAGGTTACACCAAGTAACATCATGGAACCTAGAATTATTAGCAATATGGCAATTCCAATAGCGATATAATGGACTAGGCCAGATTTCTGAAACGCTTCACCCATTACCACAGCAATTATGCCAATAAAGAGGAAAAATGTCCACATTCCTAACCCTGATAATGAACCAATAACTAACGGGCTGGGCATTTTAGTTTTCAACTTACCAGCTTCAATTAATTCATCCTCTCTTGCACCCAATGAGAGATAATAGGAGATGAAACCTGGCAGAACAGGGAATGCACAAGGCGAGAAATACACCAAAATTGACAGAATCATACCCAATGCAAATACTGCAACGTAAGATGTTGATGGTTCCTCCCAGCCGATTCTTAAATCAACGGTATCACTTACTGGACCCGATATTGCTTCTTCAACTACAGAATCAAATGAGTCCCATTTATCAGTTGGTGAGCCTGTGGCTTGACGTTCGATTATGTAGCCTTCTTCATCAATTACCATTACTACTGGAATTTGTCCTGTGCCTGCTGTTGTGAATAGTCTGACTGGGTCGACTCGGTCACCGTTGGCAAGGATTGCCGAATTATCATATCCCATACCTGTTGGATAAAGTGGCACTGTGTACCGGTCATCAGATTCATTGAGATATTCTATATCCTCTCCATACCAACTTCCATAAGCAATGATGTGGAAAGTCTTACCGTTTTCGCTAGCCATTTCTGTCCAATTTTCCATGTTGTCCTCTAGATGATACTGAACCGCATGACAGTTACTACAATCATGAGCCATGAAGTCTAAAATTATGATAGAACCACGTAAGTCATCTAGATTAAACCAACCTGTTTGGTTTACTAAACCAGTTTCAATTTCTGTGCGGTTTAATGATTCAAAGACCATATTAGGAATCGGTTCTGGCTCAGCATCGGATTGAAAAATATCGTCCATGCTGTCAAACATCGATAATGCGGCAAAAGAAATGCTGACAAACATCACCGCAGCAATAGCAAATGCTTTCCAAGTCTCTAAGCGTTTAAACACGCCTAAATCCATAGTGTTCAGCATTCCCATAGCGTATGCAGATATCACCAGCACTTGAAAATAGTCCTATTATGGACCATCAGATTATTGGTTGATTTCGCAACCATTCTAAGTCTGAAATGTATAATTGTCTAATATCATCAAGTCCAAGTACCAGCATAGCCAATCGCTCAAGCCCCATACCCCAAGCAAGAACCGGGTGTTTGATACCCAATGGTTCAGTAACTTCTGGCCTAAAAATTCCAGCACCACCTAACTCTAACCATTTACCACGCCACTTAACTTCGATTTCCAAACTAGGTTCAGTATAAGGGAAATAAGCTGGTCTAACTCTCACTTCTGGATAACCCATTTTAGCATAGAAGGTTTTCAAAGTGGTGACGAGCATCTGAAGATTAGCTCCCTCTTCCATAATTATTCCTTCAATTTGGTGGAATTCAGGCAAATGTGTTCGGTCAATTGCTTCCTTTCTAAACACACGATCAACGGTAAACATACGGCAAGGCTCGGTTGGATTTGCTGCTAAATGCTGTATGGTATTGACAGTCGTATGTGTCCTAAGCAAGCCTTTTTGTGAGACCTCATTAGAAAAATCACCACCCCATCCAAGAGAACCTGTATCACCACCACTACGATGTATAGCAGACCATGTTTCCATTAAGTCCTCAGGGAGTTCTAGTGATTTAGGATTGTCAAGATAGAACGTATCTTGCATTTCTCTTGCTGGATGATCTTGTGGAATGAATAACGCATCCATATTCCAACCTGCTGATTGGACATAATCTTCGACTAATTCTGAAAAGCCCATTTCTAAGAAAATGTGACGAATTCTCTCAATCAGTGCCTGCATTGGATGACTACGGCCTGTTCTTGGTGTTGTTGATTCCAACGTTACGTCAAAAGCCCTAAATTCCGCATTTTTCCAACTGTCACTTTGCAACAATTCCGGAGTTATTTCATTTATCACTTCTGTTTCGACTAAGTCATTTTTGTCAATTTTCAAACCTGATTTTGAGACTTGCCAGGTCCGAGTAGTCGTAATAACTAGTTCAATAAAATTTCTTCTGCCTTTGAAATGTTCTAATAATTCAGCATCTGCTTCATCTTGAGAACAAGGTAGTGCGTTTAGAAATTCTGACCTTTTAGCAATTTGTTGTTCGACTTTGGCGTTGTCATCACAATGAAATTTACCTGCTTGCATAGAAATTCCTAACTTTTTCAACAAACCAATTCCTGGCCCAGCCTCATGCTTGTCAAATGATTGTTGTAGATTACTCATTGATGGGTCGTTTGACTCGAGATACCAGGCGTAAAGTCTTGCTTCCAATAATCCATTGTCAATTGCTAGCTGCCCTTGCGATGCTAATTTAACCTCGATTTGACTCTGTTCAATTACTTTAATCAGTTTCTTGTCTGCTAAGCCTTGTCCTGCACCAACTGCAATAGCCTGGTCTGTCCAATTACATGCTTTCAAAACACCTTCAAGTGACCACTTTGAGTCTGGTTTATCCTGCAATACACGGAGCATCCTACGCTCCGTATTGACAAGATTAGAGGCGTCCATGACACAACGAAGAGAAGAAGTGCTATCAAATCTATGCCTAGATTTACCGTTTTTTTCACTTTCTACTCTTCTTCTGCAGCCCACAACTGAACTTGACAACTTGGACAGGTAAAAGAATCAGGCCTAGGTCCGGGTTGCACGGTGATTTTTCCGCATGGACCGCACACAATGGTTGATTCAATTGGCTCATCCATAGTAACATCAACACGATACATTACTCTGCCAGCATCTGGTAATTGACCTTCATCTGGCCTCCATTCCCTAATGGCAGACTCTGACAAACCGAGTTTTGATTTCAAACTCATCCCAAAGACAAACAATATTATGCCTAAAACGCCTACAGTTGAAGCCAATGTATAGACTCCTGCTACAGTGAAAAAGGCTCCAAACTGTCTCTTATACACATCTGACGCTGCCGACGAAGG
>CAXHFO010000020.1:0-15174 GCA_964015895.1 uncultured Candidatus Poseidoniales archaeon | reverse complement strand
TTCACCACTTCTCGATGTACCAACCCACTAAAAAGGGGTTCTTAAGCAACTCGGATATAGTTGAAGATTTAATCAACAGTTGAGAGTCACCAAATACCGCTATGAATCACTGGATAATTGTTTATGTCTTGATTAAAATAGTAACAATGTCCCCAAATAATTTTGCCTTCACCATATTTCACTGGTATAATCTTCCTACTGTAATATGGGGGCGATAAGTCTGCACCCTCAATGTGATCTAGATATGTTAGATGATTGGCTAAGTCTTTGCTAAAATAAATCTCACAGTGAATTTCTCTATCTCCGCTTGTTAATCCTGGATAAGACCCTAAATCATACAATTCTCCGATGATAATCCCTTCTGCCAGAAATTTCCCCGGCATAATCGCTTGGCGTGCATTATTTCTTTTTAGCGTACCATAAACAATAATATGGCCATAATCAAATATTTCTTGATTATCTTTGGCTCTAGATATACTGTCAGTTAGCATACCTCTGCTGTTTAATCCATCGACAATTAAATCATGATATTCATCTGTGGGTTGATGAAATTCATTTTCATCGTGTTTAGCAGAAATGTAGGTCACTGCTTCTACTAATTCTCCTGTTTCGGTGACTACAGTGACAGTTTTTCTATCGTAATGATTGGGATAACCTTCCTTTTCATCTAATATCTCCATGCACTCTTCTCCAACATAAAATAAACATCCGTATGTTCCGTTTAGATTATTATCGAGCATTCGTAGATTTGCTGCTCCTCCTTTTCTTCCGCTGGAATAATGGCTGTAATTTGTTACATAACCTGGAAGAAATGCACGACAATATTCTACCAAGACGTTGGGTTGGTAATTATTTTTGATACACCATTTAGTCCAATCTGCCATATTTAGATTTGAGCCATAGGCGAAGTAATAGTTCATAGTTAGACAATATCTAACCCCTAAATAAATCCAGTAGGTAAGGAGAATCGTTATGACTCATCGAGCAGATGATGCTATTCTCTCTAATTCTTCTTTCTTAGAAACTGCGTAGGAGGTTACGTCCCCTGCAGAGGCTTTGTTTAACTCATTGATGATACAATTGGTTAGAGTTCTCTTAGACTTGTGAGTTCCTTGCTGTGCTCCCTTTGCTAGGTTTCTTAGCGCAACGTCAAGTCTTCTAGATGGCGATGAGTCTACAGCCTTAGGTTGTGAAACAGCACCGAATTTAATTCTGGTAATTTCTTCCATCGGTGCACCATTACAGATTGCATCAACGAAGGTTTGTAGTGGGTTATTACCTGATTTTTCTGCAATGTTATCTAAAGCAGCCTCAAAAGCCTTCATTGCCCCTTGCTTCTTACCGGTATATGGTCCAGTTCTCATTAGTTTGTTGATGTATCTTTCAACAACAGATAACTTAGCTTTACCAAACCATGCGTTTGCGTGTCTTCCGCCAGTATGTGGAACACCTACAGTTGTCAAGTTGATGTATGGTGCAAGACCTGGATCCTTACAGGTTACCTCAGATGCATCCCACTTGCCAAAGACAAGTGTACCAATCCCGGCAATCGGCTTAATTTCTTCCTGTACTGGGGCGGTTTCTTCAACAACTTCTGCTTCTGACAAATAATCACCTCATCTAATTGGCTTCTCTTTTCTGCCACGTACCATTTCGTTCAAAGATACACCGTTAACTTGAATCACTTTGTATCTGACTCCGGGTATGTCTCCGTACGAACGACCCATACGGCCACCGATACCTTCAACCATGACTTCATCGTGTTCATCGATGAAGTTAATTGCACCATCACCTGGAGCAAATGCGGTTAGTTTGTTACCGTTTTTAATTAGTGAAATCTTAACTGCTTTTCTAATTCCTGAGTTAGGTTGTTTGGCTTCAATACCAACTTTTTCAATGACTATGCCCTTAGCTTGAGTCGAGCCTGCAAGCGGGTCATGTTTGGCTCTAGACTTGAGCATACGCTTCTTGTATCTACGGTCAGACCAACGGAATTTTTGTCGGTCTTTTGCCATCTTTGCACCAGCGAATAATCCTCTACCCATCATAATCACCTCATTGAAGCAATTCGCCGACTTGAAGCCCCTATTTAACAACGACCCTTGAGAAGTAATTTTTCGATGGACTGATTATCATAAATCAAGCGTTATTTACCATGGTTTTACTACATTCAGTATGAAAGGTTAAGCCATTGGTTCATTTGGGTATAATATGGCCTTCAGAGACCATCTTGCTGCGGCAGAAAAAATTTCACAACCAATCAGTCTAATTCACGGTATGTGGGAGTATTCTAGAAGCCGAAACAACCCCATGTTATTATTCGAAAATATTTCTGAAACACCCGGTCATAGAGCAGCAGTAAATTTGCTGACCCGTGAGAGATTATGTGCGGCAATTGGTATTACGCCAGAAGAATATATCGACACATTGGCTTGGGCTATGGAAAATCCTGCTACACCTGTTTTGATAGAGCCGTCACAGTCTGAATGTTTTGAAAACCAGCAAAGCCAAGTTAATCTATTGGAAATACCAATTCCCCACCATTGGCCACAAGATCGTGGTCGCTATTCATCTGCTAGCGTAATAATCGCAGAATATGACGGAATCAGAAATATGTCTTTTCATCGCCAATTCCTCCGCGATGAGAATCACACTGTTGTTCGATTGGTCCCTAGGCATCTAAGGACCATGATGACAACTGCCAGAGAAAACGGTGAAACAGTCAAAATAGCGGTGGTTAATGCCCCAGATCCAGTAGTCTTACTTGCAGCAGCAATGTCATTTGATGAAAATATCGATGAGTTGACTATTGCAGCTGCATTACATGAAAAATTATACAACAAACCATTCAAACTTACTACAATGCCTAATGGCGTAGTTGTTCCAGCCGACGCAGAATATGTGTTTTGGGGTAATATCACTCTTGAGAATGACGATGAAGGTCCTTATGTGGATATAACTGGAACCCTAGATGATGTTAGGCAAGAACCAGTGATTGAATTTGAGGGCCTTGTTCACCGAGACGAACCTATATTCCACGCGCTCATACCTGGCGAGGCTGAACACAAAACTTTGATGGGTCTTCCAAGGTCTCCAACCATCAAAGATGCAGTGTCAAAAGTTTGTGAGTGCTTAGATGTCCACATGACTGAAGGTGGCTGCGGGTGGCTTGCTGCCGTAGTAAAAATCCGTAAAAATAATCCAGATGATGGCATAAAAGCAATTCAAGCGGCCTTAGCCGGACATCGTAGTATGAAGATGGTAACCGTTGTTGATGAAGATATCGACATCGGTGATCCAGTTCGAGTTGAATGGGCAATGG
Organism: uncultured Candidatus Poseidoniales archaeon; assembly: GCA_964015895.1. Lineage (GTDB taxonomy): Archaea > Thermoplasmatota > Poseidoniia > Poseidoniales > Poseidoniaceae > MGIIa-L1. Next base: position 11,852 of record CAXHFO010000020.1, on the reverse strand, counting down.
TGACTAGATGGCAGCCTGATAGGGATACAGTAATCTTGTCCAATCAAAAGGGTAGTTCCCTTGATCCATCACGTTATTCAGACGGTACTACTTCGAAAGTTGGATTTGATGCAACAATTGCTTTTGATGCTGATAAATCTGGTTTTATGTCTGTTCAATGAGGTGTTTAATTGGACGGTGACAGTAGAAATCTGTTGCAACATCCAAGGCGTAACTTAGGTAATCGATATAGGTCACAGGCTAGAAAATTTATCAAACTAGCCTCAACAGATGATACCAGGTTTACCGACAATATTTCATGGGCTGAACAAAGTGCACGTCAAGCTATTTTGTATGACTTTACCGAAGAAGAAAATTGGCGCTGCTTAGCCGAAATCAAAGTGATTATTGGAGATGCTGAAGGGCTTAGTTCAGTTTTAGAAGATGTTTTTTCAATTTTAGGCAGAGATCCTGAACAGGTTGATCAATTAACTGGAATAGATTTCTTAAAATTGGGTCTTGAGTTATTGGAGGCAGCCTTTGCAAGAGATCCTCTTAATCCTGATGTCTGGTGGGATAGGATTAATTCACAACAGATGGAATCCGATAGCCTTCAATCATTTGTTGAAAGGTGTGGACGGTTAGATTTCAGAGATCAGCGAGCCAATATCATATTTGGACGTCGAATTGAAAGAATTCGAGATTCAGGTCAAATTGATTTATTCATTGTTTTAGCGAGAAATTTATTGGCTCACAGGCCACAAAATCACGAACTTTGGATGGAACTTGGTAGGCTTTATGAGCGGAGAAATGAGGCAGAAGAGGCCTGGATTTGTTATGATCATGTCCAAAATTTACGACCCCATCAAACACCGCGAGATGACTTCATGCACCGCTTACACTCACGTATGGATGGTAGCGATAAGCAACGATGGACCAAACCACCGGTATCTAAGCGCCAGGAATTTTTAGACCAAATGGTCATCTTAGCTGGTAGAGTTTCTGAACCTGATTTATCTTATGTGGAGGAAGAGATTTCTGTAGAAGTTGTAAACAAAGATGAGCAAAAATTAGTCAAACTAATTGCGCAAAGTAATTTTTCAGAGGCATTTTTTGTGGCTAGGAGGTTAGTTGCATCAGGTGAGGAATGGGCTTTAGAGTACTTGGATCAAGCCAAGCAAGGTTTGGATTAGTATGCTTCCAGAATTTGTCTTAGCTTGGATTACTTCTTCATCGGAAAATAATCCATCTTTAACAAATGGAGGTCACGTAGTTTTTGTCAAGCATCCAACTAGGGGCTGGGAAATACCGGGAGGTCACTTAGAGCCTGGAGAATCTCCCGATCAAGCCCTTATCAGAGAGGTATTAGAAGAAACAGGCCTTAATGTTGCAATCATAGCATGGAATAAAGAATATTATCCAAAAGGCTGGGTAGCAAGTGTGGTAACTACAGAAAAACCACATGAAGAATCTTGGCAGGTGACTGATTCAAAAGTTGAAGAAATAAGGTGGTGGACCTCTGTTCCTCCAGTAATTACCTGGACAAAACAAGAATTCATCGATTTGGATAATTGGTACACTAGTCAATGAGAGTTAGGACGGACAACCTATCACCCCAAATTTTAGTGTGCATTGGATCGTCATCACAAACTTGAATCATTGCCGCTAAGGTGGCGTCTTCTACTGCATCAGGTTCGTCGAAAAGTTCGGAAAACCGGTCCAATTTTCCTATATTCTTGGCAATACTTACCATTGCTCGCAAATCGGGTCGATGCTCTCCAGAGTTTGAGGTTGGCAGATTGTTATGACACCAATCAAATACTCCATCGATATCTTCTGAGTGCACAGCTAATGTTGGCTGATCTTCATCAACAGTTCTCGGTTTGGCATTATCAACCTGTGACATGAAACGTTCAGCAGAATCATCAATACAGTCTAATGAAAGTTCGATAAATAATGTGCCAGCTTCAATTGCCATATTTGTTTGGAACGCTCTAATTGCATGACCGTGCGCATTCCATGCATGTCTAGCTGCATCAAACATATGTCCAAGAGACGCTCTTATTCTTGAGGCACCTAGTCTAGATATAGCGATGGTTTCCTGAGCATGGTCACCAGTTCTTGTTATTTCAGCATAAACGTGTAATGCCATTAATGGTGCACCAGTTGACAATAGCAATGCAGCTTTATTTAGCAATGATAAATCATGGTCCCTACTTGCTTTAGCAACAGATTTTAATCGCAATTCAGCCCATTCTAGATCATCTTTAGCACCTTCAGTATCACCATTTTCAAATCGTGTTAACCCTCTTTCCATGCGAAGTCTTCCTTCTAATTTCAAATCTCTAGTTTCAGGGTTTTTGGCGATCGCAATCGCATCATTAATTGCTTGTTCAAGCATACTATCACCAAGCATTCTTCTTCTTACTAGGCCAATAGTAGCTTGTTCTGCTGGTGTTAATTGTGCATTTACCATCTCAAATAATTCTGCAGCATCTAAGAATAATGCTGCTTCAGCAATCATCAACCATGATTCTAATCCCATTTCATCTTTCCATTCTTCTAAAATTAAAATCTCAACCGGTCCCTGTTCTCGCCATCTAGAAACAAATTTACCCGGTGTATTAGGTACCTCAATTTTTGTCACCATTATTCACCATTCCTCTTTAATTTAGCAATATGGGCAATGAAGGAACTTTCAGCAGTTATTCTATCTGTAGAGCCAGTCCAACCAGCTGCACCATCATGACCCCCACCTTCGCCACCTAATTGTTTGGCAATTGATTGCATAATTTTGCCTAAACTTAAGCCCTCCGATGTAGCATGTTTTGAGGCTCTAGCAGTAAGTCTTGTCTCACCATCCTTGTTCCTGCTAACCAGACTGATGTCTGGACCCAAACCTAGTAAGAGGGCTGCTAATCTTCCTTCTAAGGTCCCACAATATGAGTGGATAATGCTCCAGTCACCTGAATTAGTAGAATTTGCTCTTTGCATACCTCTAAGCAAACTACCTCGTTCACTAGCATTAATCTTTGAGGTTTCCAACCACTCGACAAATTTTGCATAGTCGATATTTGACCCATTTAGAATTAAAGCAGCTGTGTTAAATGATTCCTTACTGGAGTGTTTGAATCTACCACTATCGGTAATTAGTCCAGCCAATAATAGTTTTCTAACTGGTTCTGTAAGGCTATCTGAGGAATGCTTTGCCAAATATAGTGCAACAATTTCAGTAGTGGCTGAAACAGGTAACTTTACTGATAAATCAGTCTTAGATAAATTCCAATCATCTGTAGTGTGATGATCTAATACACATTTGGGAATATCATCGGGCAAATCAATACCAACTTGATTTGGGGCCGCAGCATCCACAATTATGATTCCGCCTAGGTTTTTTGGTAAATCAGTCAATCCATTGGATAGTTTACGAAACGGTGCTGATAGTTCTTGGCAAACCTTTTTCGAAACTCTACCAAGATGAAGTCCACAAGCCATCATGTTAGGGTTTGATGCTGCCAATGCTATTGCAGAACCTACTGTGTCCATGTCACCATTCATGCCAGTCAAAACAGGCACAGCTCCACGTTTGCACGCCTCAGTTATCCAGCCATCTAGCTCGGCCAGTTGCCTGGTTAGCTCGGTATCTTCATGACTCAATTAGATCCCTCTAGAACCTTTTTTAGTTCTTCATAAGAATTAACTAAATCCACTTCACGGGTTTGCAACCTCTCTAGATGTTCAGTCAATGTACTGACATCTTTGTTGAGAACTTCGATTAGTGAATTTCTGTCAGCAACCTCAATTAAGATTCCACCAAGTTGCTGATGCAAAGAAAGTTCAGCAGGTTGGTTAGTGACTGCATCTGAAGTAGCTTTTAATTCCATAATTTGTGCATTTAGACTTGCCATTTGTTGTCGAACTGATTGAATTTCAGAGACCACTACTTGGAACTGCTCTATTTCACTCATATGCTCACCATTTAGGCTCAAACGTTACTGGTTGATGAATCCTCGCTATGGTCTAATCCATCTAATACAGCCATTAACGAATCCACCGCAATTAATCCACGTATTCTTGTATTCCACATAGCCCGTAAATCTTTGGCTTTGTGTTCGATAATTTCAATCGAAAAAGAATTTTCATTATCAATTATCTCACAATCAGTTATCATTGCTGCTTTAAGTGATGATGTGTTTTCACTAGAAGTAGATTCGACTTCTAGGGTTATTTTCCATGTGGTGGACATATAGGTCCTCCAAAATGCTCATTCTTCTTCGGATTCAACAAGACTTCTTTCGTAGTCTATTGCTGCTTGCTGAGCGATGAATGCCATGTCGGCAGTAGTTGCACCTTCAACAGATCTCCTTAGAATTCTACTGTTAGCATCAGATGCTCTAGTAAAAGGTTCCCAAGCGCCGCCAGCAAATGTGTAGTCACACTTACTACAATGCCAAATGCCCACAGACTTTCTTGAAACTTTCTTGTATTGACAAACTGGGCAAGTATACTTTCTGCTTTTCTTTGCCATAGCAGACCCTGCGTTTCTTCTTACTGATACACCATATCTTGCGCCAAATTTGGCGGTTGCTCCTGCTTTTTGGGTTCTCTTAGCCAATCAGTTCGCCTCCTTTTCTGCTACGACTTTTCTTAGTTCCGCACACTTGGTCTGCGCTACTTTGAATATCTCTGCGAATTCTGCGGGCGTGAATACTCCTCTTAATCCCTTTTGTAGTGAATGAAGGTGTCCTTCGTCGCCAATTGTGATGTGAATTCGCTCATCCCCGCCCAATTCTTCCTCTTCACAAGGGTCGTAAACATAGCGTCCACCTACTCTAGTAAATGATGCCATAATCGGGGTTCCGTTAACCGCAAGTGTGTAATCTTCACCAACATCAAATCTCTCTGCTGGAACTATAGCAGTTCGAAGCGCGGCTATTGCTGCAAGTCCACAAGCATCGAAAATATTACCGCCGTCTGATAAAACGTGAATGTCTATCATTACTCCCCAAACTTTCTCGCCAGGAATTATGCATAGGCTGTTCATATCAATACATCCAGATTCCCTGATACCTCTATCAACTACTCTTCCAAGTTCTATAGATTGAGGTGATGGAGGTCCAGGTTCGTATTTTCTGTGTGCTACTGGTCTAAGTTCTGCACCGCACATGAGTGAACCTTCTGCAGGCCTGTCTGGCCAAGGTGTTCTAATTTCGAATTTGACTCCCGCATAAACAACAGTCTTGCCCATGGTGACTTTTGCAGAACCTTCGGCATTGTATAAACAGTCGGTTTCCAAGGTGAAATCTCTTCCTTCAAATCTTTCTCTTCCATCAATTCTAGCATCTTGCTCTGCTAACCGTGCAACTTCTTGACGCAGCAAGTTTGGTACTAGTTGAACCATCAGTTCTCACTCTCCTCATAACGAGCTTTTAGAGCATCAACCATAACCTCGTGAATTTCTGCAGCAGCTTTAAAATTATATTCCATTGCTAGGTCATATTCTTCAGGAGATAAATCTCCATCCATTTGTAAGAACGCAATCTCACCAGTGTTTGGCAGAATTCCCACAGGGAGGTCTGCTTGTCCATAATTGTCTTCCGCTTTGTCTAGATCCAATACTACAGTGTCTTCTATTTTACCAGATGCAACACCAACAATCATGTCACGCATTGGGATTCCAGCATCAGCAAGTGCTACAGAAGCGGCGGTTATTCCGGCACATCTGGTTCCTGCTTCAGCGGCTAATATCTCAATCTCTACTCGGATTTTAGCACGTGGATAGCGTTCAACCAAAACTACAGATTCTAGTGATTCAGCAGTAACTTTAGAAATTTCTCTTGATCTTCGGTTAAATCCAGGTCTAATTCTATCGCTGGTTGAAAATGGTGCCATATTGTATCTAACATCAATTACAGCTCTATCTTGGCGCTGAATTTTTCTTGGATGTGCTTCCATTGGGCCATAAACTGCTGCTACTGCAACGTTTAGTCCGTGTGTTACCATTGCAGAACCATCTGCCGCTGGTAAAATTCCCGCTTGAATTGAAACAGGCCGCATCTCATCGACCTTTCTACCGTCTAATCTTAGTCCATCTTCTCGTAATAATTGTACATCTCCGTATCCGCCCATTAAGCATCACCTTTTTTATTGAATTTTTTCTCGTGTTTTTTCATTGCAGAATCAAATGAAGATTTATGTCCATGTTGCTTTGCAATATCTAGTGCTTCTCTTACCCAGTCGATGCCATTTTCATTTCCATCAACCCAAACTCTGCCGTTTTCACCAACAATGATTCTACAATCACTGGTGTCTTTCATACGGTCCAAGTTTGCATTTCCTTCACCACGGATCCTATCCAAGTGGTTTACTGGTACATCAATTACCGCACCTTGTGATAATCTTCTAAGTCCAACGCCTTTCATAGTCAATACTACATTGTGGCATTCATCAACTTCTTGAACTCTAGCAAGAGAGCTGTCTCCAACATCCATATGTTGTCTTGCTTGACCATATTCTACTTTCCAAGGCGCTAGTGACATAGGAAGTAATCCTTGAAATGAGCCATTAATGTCCATAAACCATAGATTATTTCGAACCTCAGCAACATTGCCGATTACTAAATCTCCTGAACGAGGTATGTATGGACTATTAATTGGGTCAACGGATATGGTACCGTTATTTTCTCGGACCCAACCGAGTTTAGTTGCTATAATTTCGTCGTTGTGGACGATTGCGCCACTTCCGACACGCATCCCGGTCAATGACCCAATGGTCATTCCCGGGGTCACTAGGCGCTGCTCGGCGCCGCTAAGACCTTGGGACATTTCTTTCTCTCCAAACCGGCGACTGGCCAACCCATGATAAACTCAACCCTTAGACAATAGTAGGTAATATCACATTTCTTTAACTTCAGTTTGTGAAGAGACTTTCATTATTTGACCGATAATTTCTCCTTTCATTCCAGCAGGTATTTCAATTACGCAGGCCCATGTTCCATCTTCTAGCCAACCATCTTTGACGTGATAATTACGCAGGACCCTCATTGCACCACCATAGCCTGAACCGGGCACTTTGAAAGCAAGCCTCATTGTCTCAAAAGATAACGGGATTAGAACCTTTAATTTATCAACAGCATCTTTAATCTGCAGTTCCAACTTCTTAAACGGGTCTACAGAATAGCGAGATTCTTCTAGTGCTAATTCAATTCTAGTGACTGGATGTGGACTTTTTGTTTTTGGATCAACAGCTTGGCTGTGTATATGGTGAATGATTTTCTGGCGCATTTTTTCGACAATTGCTTTGCGCTGATTAGTAGTTAGTTGAATACTGCCTTTGTGTAGAACTATCTTAGCAATTTCCAAAATATCTTGAGTGCCAAAGGTGTTCTCTATTGCTTCCTCAGTGGGCCGTTCTCCACCCCTTGCGTCGTGGAATACTTCATCCATGGCTAGAAAATCATCGATATTAACCGAGTCAGGATCATTTTTGAAATCGTCGACCATTTCAGGGTCAACCAGTAATTCATAGCGCTTGCCACCTTTTTCCATTCTTGCTAGCACTGAGTTATCTAGGCTGACCATATGTCTCCCTCATGTTGTCCATGTGGAAGGTGCCCCTTCATCTTGACGGTTATTCTTCGAGGGGTTTCAAGCGGTCAATTTGCTTGTTGACATCATCGCGGTCAAGGAATCTGTAGCCAGATGAATCAATCACCGCTACTTCTACTGCGTCACGATTTAGTTCTGCATCATTGGCATTTCTCAATGCTTCTAGTCCCAATTTCATAGCAGCATTTAGAGTTAGGGTATCTTTCCAGTTCTTTTCGAAGTATTCGATTACCGTATTTCTTCCGCTCCCAATTGCTCCTGCATGATATGATTGATATGCTCCGCTTGGGTCTGTTTCAAACAGGTGGATTCCGTTATCATCGACACCGCCGATTAACAATGCGGTTCCAAATGGCCTTGAACCACCATATTGAGTAAATGATTGCTTAAAATCACAGATTTTCTTTACCAGGACGTCAACCGGAACTGTTGCGCCGTAAGTGATTCTGTTGATTTGGGCCTCAACTCTTGAACGTGCTACTAGTTGTCTTGCATCTGCCATCAATCCTGATGTTGCAACGCCAACATGGTTGTCGATTTTGAACATTTTTTCAATAGATTCAGGTATGATTAATCTGCTGATGATTCTTTTGTCACAAACAAGGACTACACCATCTTTGAATTTTAATCCCGCTGTCGTTGTGCCACGCTTTACTGATTCTCTTGCATATTCAACTTGGAATAATCTTCCGTCAGGGCTGAATGTCGTGATTCCATGATCATATCCTCTTCCACTTGGTTGCATCTTCTCACCTATCTAATCCTCGGGTCGACACTTTATGAGGATGAGGGTTACTCAGCCCTGTGTCTAGTCGAAGTAATGTTCCATTTTCTGCAACCCATATAACTTCTACGAATAGATAATCAATTTCATGAGTAGTTAGTTTCTGGAATGTAACATGCGAGTAGCAATTCTCTCATCAGGTGGTAAGGATTCTGCCGCAGCATGGTGGTGGGCAAGCTGTCGAGGGTGGGAGGTTAATCACCTAGTAACAATGATTGTAGAAGGTAAAGATTCAATGATGTTTCAAATTCCAGGGACAGAAATAGTCGGCCATCAAGCCAAATTATCTGACACGACTTGGCTGCCAATCAAAACCCAAGGGATTGAAGATCTAGAAGTCGAGGAGTTGGAACAGTCACTAAGCAATTTGTCAATTGAAGGCTTAGTCTGCGGCGCTCTGCGTTCCGATTATCAAAAAAGTCGAATTGAGCGAATGTGTCACCGTTTAGGAATTATTAGTTACACTCCTCTTTGGCATCAATCCTCACTGGGTCACATTACCGGATTAGTAGAACATGGTTTTGGAGTGGTCATCACAAGTGTTGCATGCGATGGACTGGATGAATCATGGTTGGGTGAAATCTTAACAGAACAATCTTTGGAAAAACTAATTCAGTTATCAAATAAGTTTAGGTTCAATGTTGATGGTGAAGGTGGTGAATATGAAACTCTGGTTGTATATGGTCCTCACTTTTCAGGGTCCATCAAAATTGAGGGTGAAAAGCAGTGGTTTGGCCGCAGGGGCCATTATAAAATCAACAAGATTTCAAATTCATTTGATGGCTTCTCTAGCTAATTGAACACACTCGTCAACAATCTCTCCAGAAACTCCGATGTGATTCATAGGGTCGAACATTTCTTCTAATTCCTCAGCAGAAAATGCCGCAGCTATTGCAGGTGTTCTACTACAAATATCGATCAACTCAATTTTTTTGTCGACGGCTTCAAATGACGCAGCTCTTAATATTTCATGGGCTTCATCCCTTGCTATTCCATGTTCAACTAATTCAATCATTACCTTCTCAGCCATAACTAGTCCACGCTGTGATTTGATGTTCTCCATACAACGCTCAGCATCAACCCACATATTCTTCAAAACATCCGTCGTTTTGGCCATGACGTCATCACATAGGGCTGAAGCATGGGAGAGAGTAAATCTTTCACTAGATGAATTAGCCAAATCTCTTTCGTGCCATAGAATAGCATTTTCGTAAGTTGGTATTATCATAGAACGAACTATTCTTGCAAGTCCACTAGCATTTTCAGATTTAATTGGGTTTTTCTTGTGCGCCATAGTTGATGAACCAACTTGTTTCTCGACATCAAATCCTTCACCAGCCTCGGCAATTTCTGAACGCTGCAAGTTACGTATTTCTTGCAAAATCTTTTCACAGGTGGTCGCAACATTGGCTAACCATGAAATGTATTCAACATATCTATCTCGACCAACAACTTGTGTAGTTGCCAGCGGTACGCCAAGTCCTAGATGAGTCAAAATCAATTGTTGTAATTTTCTAGCATGTACACCTTGTGCTGCACCGGTTCCAACAGCCCCTAAGAATTTACCAACAGCAACTCTTGGGCTTCTCTCATCAAGTCTAATCAATTGTCTTCTTAATTCATCCAGCCATACTGCTGCTTTTAGTCCAAAAGTAATGGGGACTGCCGCTTGACCATGAGTTCTACCTAGCATGACGGTGTCCCTTTCTCGTTCCGCAACTTCTGCACAAATACTGATGAGTCCACATATTCTTGCTCTTAACATAACCATGCTGTCTCTCAACTGTAGACCCACAGCAGTATCGACGATATCATTGGAAGTGGCTCCTAAATGGATACACCAACCAGCATCGCCAGCAGCTTCTGCCATGGCTTTGGTCAATGCCATAATGTCGTGTCTAGTTTCCGCTTCAATTTCTGACACCCGTTCTTTAGTAACTGATGTTGGATTAGAAATTGCTGCAACAGCCTCATAGTCTTCTCTAGATACTCTACCTAGTTGCATATGGGCCCAAATTAATGCTCTCTCAACTTCTAATTGTCGTTCATGTCTGCCAAGTTCGGACCATATGTGTTTGAACTCTTGCGACCCGTACCGGTAATCTAGTGGACAGAATGCCATGGTTAAGGGTCTTGGACAACATCCTATAACATTTCGATTAAATTTCAATTAAATTCGCTTCGAAAATAACAAAACACCTATCAAAAGTTATCCGTCTTCATTATCATGCCAAAATATTGAAACCCTTACTGATAAACTGCCGTTTAATGTCCGATGAGTCTGTCAATGTTGAGAGTAGAACATCGTCTCAAGACAAGCGATGGACAATAATGGCTGCATTATTAGGTACCAATACAGCAGTGATGTTATTTCAAGGCATAGAGCAGGAGTCAAATCCAAAATTTATTAGAGAAATTGCTTTAGCTATAATTGCAGCAACATTGCCATTTCAGGGCATATATTTTCTTATTTACACATTCTTGATGGAAAACGCCGGTAATATTAGCGAGGAGATGAAAGATCGTTTGAATAGGGCATCAGCGGTATGTCAACTAGTTGCTTATTTATCACTAGTTGGTGTGTGTATGATGTGGTATAACATATCTAATTATGTCGGGGTATTCTTCATAATATCCTCAGTATTGGCAATAATATTTATCAGAATTGCTATGAATCCTGCAAGTATTGAAGCGGCTAAAAACCTAGAATCAACTGAGTAACTTCAAGCCTAATCCGGTAATTGTTGCTACGATGAGTAGTAATATCATCATAGATATCGGACCATATTGATTCTTATCATCCATGGCGGTTCCTAGGAAGCCATCCCGGGATATAGCATGCTTCAGACTTTCAGCTTCAGCATATTCCCCTAGTGGCTTGCGTGGGATTCTTTCACCTTTTTTAACCACGTAAGTCATTTCCTTATCGGACGCTTCATTGGACTCAGGCATGTATGGTGGTCAAGGTGATAGGTCAATAGTATTTCCATCAATTAGCCAAAATAGTCATTCACTTTAGTCTACACGCTAACAACCATGCGATGGAATGCTAGTGATTCTAGTAATCGAATTCATTTAGCGGTTGAAGGTAGTTGTGGAGGGACAACAATTGGTCTGCAAATGGCTGCTAATGAGATAAGCAAAGGGAGTCGGGTTCTCTGGGTTGGGCTGGATATGCCAAATCCAACGAGGTTCCAGCAATTATTTGCTCACATCTCGCCTGTAGCGTCCTCAAAGTTCCATGCTATGATGATGTCAGGTACATTGGATAAAGCCGTGGATGCCCTTATTTCTGCGGCTGAGAATCTACCCTCAGTTTCGCTAATAATTTTAGATGACTGGTGTGAAAATAGCGGTAAAATATCTAAAAAATATTTAGGTGAAATTCAGCGATGTTCAAGTAATGTTAGCGAACAAATCAAAATAATTGTAATCAGTAAAGGTACAGTTGACGCCAGCGGAAAGAAAACTGGGGCGATATT
>CAXHFO010000019.1:0-15194 GCA_964015895.1 uncultured Candidatus Poseidoniales archaeon | reverse complement strand
ATTAGGAATGGATAAGGTTGAAAAATCGTTGAGAAGGCTAAATGGTTTGTGATCTTATGTCATTTGTTAGTTCTTTGATGTACTTTATTGCTGGTTTTATTATTGCTTTTTTATTTCCCAGAATACCAATTATTATGATTACCCGAGGTAAAGGTTTCAATCTCGCTTTCCCCGAACATCCAGCACCAATTCCACTATCGCCTAAATTAACTCAACGTGTACTTCATATGCGGATGATTTATTGGATGGGGTTTATCGTTTCCCTCATTCCATTATTGTTCGGACTTGCTTCAGTAAAATGGGGTAATTCCGCCTTTGGATTTGGTCTCTGGATTTCTTCAGGCTGGTTTATTCTATCACGCTTGCAGACCTTTATCGGAGGTCCAAAGCCGCCTTGGACACTAGAAATGGCACAGCGGTTGCAAACCATAGCCGATGACACGAAATCTGTTCAGAAATGTTGTCCAATGCCAGTAGCAGAATGGAGAATTTTGACGGTTTCTTGTGCTAGGTGTGATGCCAAATTATCAGATATGCCACGCCCAGATTTAGGGCGTAAGCGAATGGATGGTTTCTTCCTAGGAGGATTTAGATTATTGATGACTGACGGATATCCAGTAATTGATATCGATGATGATTCTAGAGATACTAATAGCGATAGTGAAGAATAATTTGTTAACTACAAACCCTACTTTTATTGCTTAAATTTCAGCAATAATTGATAATCCATTAAATTGACGTGGAGGTATGGCGGGCAAGGTTCGTAAAAAACCATTCAGTGCTCGCCTGTGGCTTACCTTTGTTGCTTTATGCCAAGTTTTCCTTACTCCATTGATTGCTTTTACGCTGACATATTTATTCGAATTCAATATTTTTGGTGAAAGCGTAAATATTTCGTTTCAAAAAGAAATGATTCCTTGGATTGTTACCGCATCTTTAATGTATGGTATGTTAGCTTTATTCCTTGCTCTAGCAATTGGAGGTTATACACCAATAAAAGTTGTCGAAAGTGGCGGTTGGAAGAAGTTTTTGAAGTTTTCACGTTCTCCAAGAAATGCTACACAACGTCGTTTGGCAAGACAAAATTATGCCCACTCCCCCCACGGCCAAATTAGTGTACTTGCTCATCAAAGATGGAACGAAGGCCACTCGATTATCTCAACTCATGGAGGTTTAATCTTACTAGCAGTTCCCTTCCAAGTTTTACTAGCAACCTTGCCATTAGCGATGGTGTTAATGGTCCCAGATTCCGTAATGAGGGAAAACCGACGTTTGGAGTTGGCTCTAATTTTGTATGTTTTCACGCTAAGTGTTGTTATGAAATATTATCCAAGGCTTGCCAATAAGTATATTGGAATTGCTTCATTCACTAGAAAATGGTTAATCTCAATGACCAAGATATCTTGGCTAGCACCAGTTCTTATTCTTTGGTTGATGGGGCGGATGGCTAGTGTAGTTGTTTTGGGTTGGATTGGGTCAGATATTGATTTAAACATTGATCTAGAGAAATCATTCTTTGAAACTACGCTTAACATTGGTTCAATTCCTGAAACTTCATTTTTAGATTTAATTGCTGCACTGGCAGTAATTCCTCTCGCTACTTTCACTACTCTAGCAGTATTAGGGGCTGGATCTGGTGACCCGCCTGAATGGATGGTTGAGCGTCTCGAATTGACAGCTAACCACGACGGCACATCTGTTATTAGTACGGTTGGAACATTATCTAATGCAGTTATATCTGAAGATATAAATCATATTTTTACTTCCGAGGAATCACCAAAATCTTTCAATGAAATCCCTGAGGCGCCGGCTGAGCAAGGAGATTATAGTCAACCATATAATAAACCGGAATTAGCAATAAGTGATGAAACCAGGGCAGGTGGAGATGAATCAGAAGTTGATTTCAATGACTTTTTTGCTGGCGATTTTGGCCAAAAAGAAGCAGATTCATCACACAATAAACCATCTATTACTGGGTTTAAACTCGAGTAATTTTACTGATTTTATCTCAGTCAATGAACAATTACTTTCATGTGTTGAATGTACATCGGGTGAATGTTGATGATGATGAGAAGGCTATCCTCGGTAACTTTAGTAACCTTATTACTATTGCAAACATTAGCAATGAACTATGTTCCAGAAGTTGATGCTGCAACAGCCAAAGGTGGCTCAAAAGATGATTTTAGTATCTTCAGCATAGAAGTTGGTAATCAGACCATAGCTACTGAAAAATGGATACAGCCCGATGGTGAAGTTATTGATTACTTATTACAGAATGATTTCATCGAGGTAGAAGTTACAGTATACAAAGACGGTGCAGTGACCGGTGCACAGAAGCAAACCGATGTAAAATTAGAAATCGTCCATCCCATAGGTTTCGTAATAGAATCATTCGAATGGACAACTGGATTATTGGCGGGTGGCCAGAAAGATGCAACATCGATATCATGGAACCCTCAAGAGGCCCATTCAGTTTTAGATACAAATACTAACGAACTATCAGGTGGGCTGATTTTAAGAGCCTCGGTTAACTTTACCGAAGATGACAGAAATGATAATGACATAATGGAAAAGCAAGTACCAATAGCAGTATTCAAAGATATATTTGATGGTCAAGCCTCAGGTACATCGCTAACTTTCATACCTGGGCGCTATCCTGTAGGTGGCGGTGACGCCAATAATTATGGTTCTTGGTATGAAGATACTTCTGATGCAACTACTGGTAGTTCACACTGGAGAATGTCTTTGCCAGGTGGTAACACATATCCATCCAGTGCCTTTGACAGATTAGTTCACGCATACAAAAATCCTGATAATAACTGTAATGGCGATCAATTAGACTCAGGTTTGACAAATATTGAACAGGCTTGGGTTTGTCGTAAGATTTTCCAATCCCAAAATTACATTTCCAGCCAAGTACATTTGCAAGCATGGGGTACAATGGGTGCGGGAGATGCTGCGTACCTAGAGTTTTGGAATAATAATGGCAACTTTTCAGACCCGTTACAATCAGTACATTGGGATGTAGCAGAGATAAACCCTAGTCCAATTCCAGGTCAATGGAAAAATGTTTCTTGGGACCCACAAACAGTATGGTCTCAAAACCCATCCTTAGCAAATCCAGATTTATTCTTAGGTGGTAATTCTTGGACATTCGGTTTGGTATTCAGGTCAGACAGTTCTGGAGCAACTCAAGGTATGCATTTTGACGATTTTGTTCAATTCGGTATTTCCAAAGTTGATGGATTTACTCTCACTGCTACCTGTGACGACCCAGTTGGTGGGTTTGAAACAGTACCAAATGATTTAGTCTCATGGAAGTGCTTAGTAACTAATAACGGCTATAAAAATGTCCAGTTTAGGGCTCAAACAAACGTTACCAATGCCTCATGGATGGACCCTACAGTGCCTCAATTAAGACTAGATACTACTAATCCAAATGACAATGATTTCAATGTAGTGATACCACCAATTGGCCCATTTGAAACCACAGAGGTTTGGGCGAATCTTTCCATACCGGTCGGTGCGGATGTCCAAATTCAAGATTGGGAAATTTGGTTTACTGATGCTAGTTCAGCCAACACAGGCGAAAAAGCTAGAGTATCGACCACTGTCTCGATAAATTCTCAATATAGTGTAAGGCTCAAATCCAACAGCAATCAAATCGCGCTCACTATGAATCCCGGTGAGACTGCAGATTTGCCATTCCAGATAACTAATACCGGTAACTTGGATACAACTTTTGAACTGCGTTCAACATTCGATGCAGAGCTATGGAGCGGTATCATTCAAGACGATGTTGGCAATGCTATTACTTCTATCTTCATGGAAAAGGGCACCTCTGCAGACTTATCGCTATCCATATCTGCAGAACAGCAAGCTACTCCGGGTCAAATATCTGTTGAAATAAGGGCAACAAGGACAAGTGGTAATGTTGTTGGCGATACCACTCTAAATAGGCTGATTGATGTACCAATATATCGTGAAAGCAACCTAGAGGTGGATTACTCATCACCCTACTTTTCAACTGATGATGGCGGCCTGCCAGTAGTTGTTGCTTATGCTGACGGGCAAGAGAAAATGCTTCGCATGACCCTATTTAACAATGGTAATGATGAAGAGTCATACAACATCACTGTGAGTAATAATTTCCCGATATACTACCGTCAAACAGGCGCTAATGTAGACAACACTGAATCACCATTACTAAACGAATGGGGCGGTACTTGGAGTTTCTTCTTGAATTTGCCAATGCCTCTTGGTTTACCTGAGGGATTCTATGATGTTACAGTGACTGCTACCAATGTAAATGACCCTTCTCTAATAGTTAGCGAAGTTGTCTCAATCGAGGTAAAGAAGACCGCTAGCGTCCATGTTGAAACAGATATCTCTGACCAGTCTTATATTCCAGGAGACCTTGCTCAGTCAATGACTTTCGAAGTAACCAATAACGGAAATATCCAAGACAGTTTTGAAATGAGTCTAAATCTTCCTCAAGGTATGAATGCTCAATTCACTAATCTTGTAGATGGTTCAAAAACTGTACCTATTAATAGCGGTGCAAGTTACAACGTAACCGTTGAGTTTTCTTTTGTCGAAGGGACTAGTGGTAATTTACAAATGGTGATTATTGCTAAGAGTGTATATGATGAAACGGTAATTGCTAGTGGTGGTTCAACTTACTCAGTAGGAAGTACCAATGAATTGTTGAAGATTTTACCCTCTCAGTTGGTTATTATCGACAATTTTGAAGATGAAGTGACCCTAGAAGTGACTGTTAGGAACCAATATTCGACAGCGCAATCAGTTTCAATGGATATCAGTTCTGGTAACTCCAGCAGTTGGTTCCAATCAAGAATTGATAGTAGTGATCGACAATTTGTACTTGGTACCGGAGATGATTCAATTAGAGTCATAACGATTACTTTTCAAGTGACTGAATCAACTCTGATGACTCTAGAACAACCAACATTTGATACTGAAATAACTCTCTGGGCTCGGTCAGATACTGTAAGCGATGCTGCTAAATCAGAAATACAAGTCCAACTTAGGAAAATAATTATTGAAACAAACGATGATCAGGGCTCTTCATTTGATTTTGCCGGTGCAGCAATGTGGGGCGGTTTTGTATTGGTGATGGTTGCAGGAGTTTTGATTACCATAAGAATTCTAAAGAATGGCGAGGAAGAAGATGATGAATATGCTAATTGGGGTCAAGAAGGCTATCAAGATAGTATTACTGCAACATACAAGTCAGTAATTTCAGCTCCAACAGTTCCATCAGGCCCGCCTGCAACTGTTCCTTCGACAATGCCCCCACAATCTTCACCAACTGCAGCAGTCCCATCGTCGATGCCACCACAATCTGCAGCTACCGAACAAACAACTCCATCTGCACCTGTACAACCATCAGCACCTCCTTTGCCAGCCACAGGTTTGCCAACTGGCTGGACTATGGAACAATGGGGTGCTTATGGCGCTCAGTGGCTTGAACAAAACGAGCAACAATAAAAAAAGTACGAAATTTTTGAATCGTAGGGTTCAAGACTTGGGCGTACTCGCAGACAATGAGGCGAAAACATGTACGGTAATGGACAAGCACCCATATTTATTTTGAAAGATGGTACTCAAAGGACTAGAGGAAGAACAGCTCAATCAAATAATATCGCGGCTGCTAAAGCGGTTGCAGATGCAGTTAGGTCAACTCTTGGTCCCAAAGGAATGGACAAGATGTTGGTTGATTCAATGGGGGACGTGGTTATCACCAATGATGGCGCAACAATCCTCAAAGAAATGGATATTGAACACCCAGCAGCAAAGATGATTATTGAAGTTGCTAAGACACAAGAACAACATTGCTTCGACGGAACAACAACAGCTGTTGTTTTGTCAGGTGAACTATTGAAGAGAAGTGAAGACCTCATAGAACAAAATGTACATCCTACGGTAATTTGTGAAGGTTTTAGATTAGCAGCTGAAAAAGCAGTGGATTTACTATCTAGTCATGGAATTGAAACAAAAAACGATGATTCAGTACTAATGGAAGTTGCTAAGACAGCTTTAACTGGAAAGTCAGCAGGTGCCGTGAAGTCATTCATGGCAGATATTTGTGTTAGGTCGGTAAACGCAGTTGGAATTATTGATGGGGCGCAAAGGATTGTTGACTTGTCAGATATCAAGGTCGAAAAGCGCCAAGGCGGTTCAATCAAAGACTCCACTCTAATAGACGGAATAATATTGGATAAGGAAAGAGTTCATGCCGGCATGCCAAGGTCAATAACAGGGGCAAAAATTGCTCTTGTCAATTCAGCAATTGAAGTCAAGAAAACTGAAGTCGATGCTAAAATACAAATTACCGATCCAAATCAACTTTCTAAATTCCTCGAAGAAGAAGAAAATTACATTAGAAATCTAGTTGAAATGATTAAAAATTCTGGCGCAAATGTACTAATTTGTCAGAAAGGGATTGATGAACTTGCTCAACATTACATGGCGAAATCAGGTATTTTTGCAATACGCAGAGCTAAGAAATCTGATATGGAAGCATTATCAAAGGCGACAAGCGGTAAAATTGTTACTAATTTAGATGATTTGACTCCCGAAGATTTAGGTAATGCCCAGCGCGTTGAGGAAAAGAAAATTGGTGAATCAGAGATGACCTTCATTACTGGGTGCCCTGAAGCGAAATCAGTTTCAGTGCTACTTAGAGGCGGTACAGAACACGTTGTTGATGAAATTAGAAGAGCATTTGATGATGCAGTTGGAGTAGTTTCAGTCGCCTGGGAAGATGGTGCAGTTCTAACCGGAGGCGGCAGTGTTCTTGCGGCTCTTTCTCGAGACCTCAGAACCTTTGCAGAAACAGTCGGTGGAAGAGAGCAGATGGCTATCGAAGCCTTTGCTTCGGCACTTGAAATTGTCCCTAGAACCTTGGCGGAAAATGCAGGATTAGACCCTGTTACAACACTGATAGAACTTCGCAAGGCTCACGCAGATGGTCAATCCCACGCCGGAATCAACGTTTACGAAGGCGGGGTAGTCGATATGAGGAAGGCCAATGTTATCGAACCACTTCGTGTTGTTGAACAAGCTATTCAATCTGCTACAGAGACTGCAGTAATGATTTTGCGAATTGACGATGTCATTTCATCCAAGGGTGTTTCCATGGGTAACGAAATGGGTGACATGGGCGACTTCCAGATGTAATCTGGTCAATAAATTCTCCTGCGCAGTAAATCAACTCTCCGTAGTAGAGCAAGCAACCTTCAAAGACTACGGCGGTTTGGCATCATTGAGTGAGTATAATGCCAGAAGTCGCTGACAGGAATCTAACCATTTATTTTGGGTCCCAAACAGGCAACGCAGAGGAACTTGCCAGTAAGACTGCTAAGTTGGCCAAAAAATTCAATCTTTCTGCCAAGGTAATTGACCTTGGAGATATAAAACCAGAAGATTTCACTTCATCAAAAAGAGCGTTGATAATCACTTCGACTTGGGGTGAAGGTGAGATGCCAGATAACTCTGAATCAATCTGGGCAGCAACATGTGAATCAAATCCAAATCTATCCGGAGTAAATTTCAGTATCTGTGCGATTGGAGATACTTCCTATGACGAATTTTGTAAGGCTGGATTAGATTGGGATGAAAAGTTCAAACAACTTGGAGCCAACCGTGTTCACAATATCCAACTGTGTGATGTAGATTATGAACCAGAATGGCAAACCTGGGCTAATTCAGCACTTCAAGCAATGTCTGATTTAGATACTGGAACTGTAATGGTCGATGCAGCAGAAGCAGCGACCCAAGCAGCGGAACCAGCATCTGCACCAGTTGCTTCAGGGAGTGCCAGCGCTGGTCTATCTGCTCTATTTGAAGGCGACAGATCTGTAGCAATTTTATTCGGCTCACAAACAGGAAATGCAGCAGGGCTTGCTGAAAAGACGGCCAAAATGGCTGCTGATTATGGCTTGATTCCCACTGTTTACGACATGGACGGGTTTGATGCAGCAACCTTGCCAAATCACAAGCGTACACTAATCATTACCTCGACTTGGGGAGAAGGAGAAATGCCAGACAATGCCGAGTCACTATGGCAGACAGTAAACTCGAATTCCCCCTCTCTTTCAGGGGTAAATTTCAGCATTTGTGCAATTGGCGATACTGCCTATGATGAGTTTTGTAAAGCAGGAACTGACTGGGATGACAAATATGAATCATTAGGTGCCACCAGAGTCCATCAAATTCAACTATGTGATGTAGATTATGAGCCACCATTCATTACTTGGGTTGCACAAGCTTTGCCAAAGATTGCGTGCGTCGACTCATCAGGAACTTTACAAATCGAGTTACTCGACGAAATGATTGCGTATGGCTCAAGTGGAGATGACGATGTAGTTTCAGGAGATTTTGCCCCCGGTGTTGTAGATCAGACTGAATTAACTGTAACAGTCGAACTTTTCCGCTATTGTCCTAATGATGCCGAGTCAGGCTGGGATACTGTAGTTTGTTCACTTCCAGCTAATGCATCGGTTCAAGATATGTTACTTGCCATCAAGAACGATGTTGACGGAAGTCTAACCTTTAGAATGGGAGACGGCAGTGGTACCGCAAGTTGTGGAGTTAGAATCAATGGCAGACTTGTACTCGCAGATTCAACCTCTGTTGGTAGTGTAGCAACTGCAGATGGTAGGATAAAGATCGAACCGTTGTCAGGATATCCTGTGATTAGAGATTTGATGGTAGACTACTCTAGGTTTGAAGAAAACCGTATGAAAGCCAAGCCATGGATGCAATCAGATCCACGTGAGGGAGAGTATCTTCTAAACGGTATGGCGGTTGGAACCATGTCTAAAGAAGAAGCCTTGAAACTTCATGCATCTAGTGATGTAAAATCATACTATTTACTGCACGCAATGTCCGACACAGTTGCTTATGATGCAAAATATGAGGGTCCTGGTATACACCTTCAAAGATGGAACCGAATCATCGATCCAAGATCTAGTGAGGCATTCAAAAATTCACTTATTGAATCATTAAACAACTCAACGGGCGTTTGGGGAGAGGCAGACTTAGCATCTATCGCAAGATATGGTAAAGAGGGTAAAACAGCCTCAACAGGACTTAATGATATTCGTGCTTACATTCTAAACCAGACGAACTATCGAGGTCCGCACGGAAGACTGGTTAAATGGTACGGCAGAAGCGTCAAGTGGACTGGTAAGTTGAATGAAACTACACTTTACCGTCAAGTGCTTGGCCCTATTGGTTTGATAAGTAACATTTTTGATGGAGTATCTGCTCGAATGGTACTAGGATTTACTAGAACAGGGGGGCCTCCAATTAGAAGTCTACAAGCATTAGTTTTACCACCAGCAGGTATTGGCAAAATACCTAACATGTTTAATTCGAAAGTTAAGAATCATCACCAAGTTGTGGGATTATTTAATGAAATTGACCAGAGGTTTTGAGGGGTCATATGCCTAAAATCGCATATTATCCGGGTAATGTTGCTCGGGCGGCATCGATGGAAGTTGAGGATTGTATACAACCGCTTTGCAAAACTCTAGGTATCGATTTAATCGAATTGCCTGAAGCAACTAGCGATGGAGGAAATATTATCAAACAAGCCTCAACTAAATTGCAACATGCTTTGGTTGCAAGAAATCTAGCATTAGCAGAAGAAAAAGGCCTAGACATCATGACGACCTGTGCAACAAGTCACGGAATCATGAAAGATACTATGCAAGATTTGAAAGACGACCCAGTCTATTCTGCTCAATTAAACAACTTGATTGCCCGCTCAACTGGTGTCGAGTATCGAGGCGAAGCAGAATCATGGCATCTATTACACTACTTAGTTGAGGAGATAGGCCTTGACAAAATTAATGATGCTGTAATTAATCCAATTGAACTCAATGTCGCACCTTATTATGGTCCAAATATGCAAAGAGAAGGATTTTGTGCCCAAGACGACCCATTCATGCCATCTTATCTTGAACAACTAATCACTGCATTAGGTGGAAGTCCTGTTGACTACGATCTGAAATGCCAAAGTGTTGGAGCACCATCCCTACTAACCTTAGACAAGCCAGTTATGTCACTCATTTCATCGGTAATTAGTGATGCAAAATCAAATGGCGCAGATATAATCGTAAGTGCATGTACTGTATCACACTCAAATCTTGACTCATATCAATCAAAGGCAGGTCGTAAAACGGGTAAAAATACCAGTATACCAGTTATACATTTAGCAGAATTGGTGGCTTTTGCTCTGGGGCATTTCCCAGACAGATTGGCTCAGTTAAGAACTAGAGCTATTTTGATTGGTGGCTAGAATATTATCAGTCATACAAAAATGGTTTTAACAATTGCAAATTTTCGCTGTTTAAGATCTTAGACAGGCTTTCTTGATCGGATTTTAAAACTTCAGCAATTGAATTGAATGCATTAAATAATTCATGGCTAATATCCAAATCTAAGCCTGTTATTTGAGACAATATTGTTGCTTGCTTATTTTTACCTTCTGTATTCCATCTGTTTAACAAAGAATTTGATTCATCACCGTGATTCACCATTGCCTCAATTTCCTTTGCAGCGTTGCTACAGTGCATCTGGATAGTTTTTTCGTCTACTGGGTGATACTTCAAATAATCTCGCATTTTTGTGGAAAAGTTTTGATTATTCTTCGCAATCAAGTAAATTAAATGAGCAGATTCCATTGAATCTTTGGTTGTCAAAATAGGGATTCCTAGGTCTAAACTAACATGCGCTAAGGCTCCAAGTACTGCGTTAGGGTGGATTGAGTTGCCAATTTCACCAAGTTCAATCAATAATATTGGCTGATTGCTTGATTGTCTCATTCTTTGACACTGTTTAAACAGTCTTTGATCGATTATTGAAGTAAGTAAATCACGAGAAGTTTTTCGTTCTATTAGAATATCCTTGGTCAGTAATATATCACCAGTTTCTAAGTTTTCAAATCTAACAGACATTCCAAGGCTTGAAAGATAAGCCGATAATGTAGAAGATGCTTCCCTGTGGTCTAGAATAACATTCATGTCAATGGTTTGGGATAATGTTTGGATAATTTCATTAGTGGCTTTTAAGACAGTGTTTTCCTGTTCTCTAGTGACATATTCTGAGTTCTTTTCTTGGAAGAAGTCATCCAAGCCAGTCTGATTTCTCGGCCGTTTATCTTTTGCTGACACTACAGTTGGTTTTAGATTGTTAGTTGAACTTTCTATAGAATCTAAATTATTCGTTTCTTTAGTTGTTTGAAATTCAAGAGTGAGTCGTTCTTGTTCGATTGTTAGAAATTTATCAGCAGGTATCTCATTTTTATCTAACTTAACAGCAAAACTGTATAAAACATCTCCAGTAGCTGGCTGGCGTAATGGAATTCGGCCCATACGCTGGATTTCTTCAAGATTCTTGTACATTCGACGCTCTCTTGCCTTAGCAGCAATATTAACAAATTCATCCCTTGTATTGCGCGCAATCAATGTCTTTACCGTGCCTGAACTTTGTCTAGCAGTGCGTCCACGCCTTTGTATCGCTCTTATTGCGCTGGGAACCGGTTCATACATCAGGACAAGGTCTGCGGACGGTACATCTAATCCTTCTTCGCCGACAGATGTCGCAACCAATACATTTACCTCACCGGAACGAAATTGTTCTAGTCTTGCTAATTGCTCCTTCTGTGTCATGCCTTTTTGCTTTCCACTGGTCGCTTGACCAATGAATGGTGCCACCTTAACTCCATCAATATTCTTGAGTAACTGGTTGAGATTTTGTACCGTGTATCTGTATTCTGTGAAGATAAGAATGCGTGAATTTGGATTGTGTTTCAACCTATCAGTAATCATATCAATTACTTGGCTAACCTTTGGATGTATCTCTCCAATTGCTTCAGCAGCTTTTCTGAAATTATGAATCACAGGTTTAGCAATGAATCGATTTGTTCCTCTACCACCAGTCCTGCCTTCATCTTCAGCTTTGTCAAGAAAGAAAGTTGCTGGCACAACTCCTTGAGTCTTGAGCAAGTCTAGTAACATGTGCATTCTACGAACATCAGATACCTTACGCGCAGCATTGTAACCTCTAGCATCTCTACGGCTAATGGCTCTACTAACAGATTGCTGAGCATCAGTTATTATCTTTGAAGTTAGATTTTTTACCGGAGCCATAAATCCCATTCTCTGCAAGGTTTCAACTTCTGTTGCTTGATATTCTTGCAGTGGGTAAATGAGTGACTTTAGTGTATCAGGTAGTTCAACTGGGACTATGTCGTTTTGTAACTCCACAGCGTATGGTTTTAGCATTGCTTCATCTCTCTTAGAAATGTCAAGTCTGTCGATTCCCAACCGTTTAGCAACCTCCAGTATGGATGCTTTTGTGGTCCCAGGGCTGGCCGTGGCGCCCAACGTATAGCCTTCAGGATTAGCATTGAGGAATAAATCGCCAACTTGAGCATATGGATGGTTTCCTGTTGCATGGTGAGCCTCATCAAAAATTAACAGTGCTACATCCTCAAGGGTAATGACTCCATTAATAGCATCATTTCTAATTACTTGAGAAGTAGCCATCAAGATCTTACCTTTTTCCCACAATGAACGGCGCTTATTTGGGGGTGTTTCACCAGTATACCTGACTATTGTTTCGGGATCTATGTTGACCATTTCTCGGGCCATTCTTTGTTGTTGTTCAACTAATCCAGTGGTGGGAGCAATTAGAATTATTTTTTTGTCACTCAAACGAAGGGTCTCCGCCATAAGCATCCATTGAACTGCAGTTTTACCAAAACCAGTTGGCATTACCATCAAACACGAAGCTGTCAATGCATTTTTTAGTGCCCGAATTTGATATCCTCTTGCTTCTACACCATTTTGTAAAAGTGGGTGTATCATAGTAGGCATCAATGCCTCTTTTGGTCGAGGGTTCAAAAGCATGATGATTAAAATAACCAGACATTAACCAGTAAAAAACTATCATCTCCCTGTCATACAATCGATTGACAGAAAAGCAATATTGACCGAACCACTCATATATGATTGGTAAGTCGGATGGATGCTCAAAGGTGAGTAGCCAGACACAACGGGCCATCCCCAGAGGACCCCGATAGTCTCGTTCTGCATTCGTTGGAATGAGGCGCAGTGTCACGGCCACTCCTATCTGGAGAGCCCTCGTACGCCCTCTCGGTGGGGCCCCTGCGCTGTAGAAAATAACGGAGGAATCCCAATGGCGAAAAGAAGTCACCCACGAAGAGGTTCGATGGCGTTCAGCCCGCGTAAGCGTGCCAAGCGTCCTTTCGGACACGTAAAGTCGTGGCCAAAAACCGAAGCGAGCGAAGTTAGAATACAAGGATTTGCGGGATGGAAAGCCGGCATGACCCACATTTTGGCTCGTGATTTAAACCCAAGAAGCCCAGCAGCAGGACAGGAATCAAGAATTCCAGTAACTGTAGTAGAATGTCCAAAGATGAGAATCTTAGGCGTTCGTGGATACCAAATGACCCCCTATGGCAAGCAAGCTGTTGGTGAGGCATGGGCTGATGCTGGAATGATTGCTGATGCATTTAGCGATCTATTCAAAAAACTGCCTCAACGCAAAGAGCATGATGCTGACAAACATTTCGAGAATCTGGAAAATGCAGATTTATGTGAAGTAAGGCTAATCGTAGCTACTCAACCAAATCAAATTTCAGGAATACCAACAAAGGTTCCAGACGTAATGGAAGTTGGTCTAGATGGTGGAAACTCCAGCGAACAACTAATCTTTGCCAAAGAAAAGTTTGGTGAAGAGTTTTCCTTTGCTGATTGTTTCGAAGAAGGAATCCTTACCGATATTGTAGCCGTTACCAAAGGATACGGATGGCAAGGGGTAATCAAGCGATTTGGCGGTAAACTCCAATCCCACAAAAATTCCAAGAAACGCCGACAACATGGAAACATGGGTGACTTCGGTACTGGATATGTCAGAAAGACAATCCGACAAGGTGGTCAAACTGGATATCATCAAAGAACCGAATACAATAAGCGAATCATGAGAGTTGCTAACCCAGAAGAACATGCAATTACTCCATCAGGCGGATTCTTGCATTATGGGGAAGTAAATTCGGATTACATCCTAGTAAAGGGTAGTGTACCTGGTCCTTCAAAGCGTTTGATTAGATTTAGAGACGCTACCAGAGGTAGTGACAGAACTCTTCACGATTACGAAATTACGTACGTCAGTACAGCATCTAAGCAGGGGGCCTGAAGATGAAAGTTGCAGTAAAAGATATTACCAACACAATCAGCGCTGATGAATTAGATGCTGGAAGACTACAAGATACATTTGACATCTCAGTATCTGACGGTTCAAAGATTGCGCTACCAGATTCATTTGCTACTCCTCTCCGTGAGGACTTAGTCAAATTAGCAGTAGCATCTAGCCGAGCAAATCGCAGACAGCCGTATGGTTCAAGACCGCACGTTGGAAAAAGAAAGCCAATGGCTGGTATGAAGCACTCCGTGGAATGGTGGGGTAAGGGAAGAGGTGTCTCAAGAATCATGAGACGAACTGGTCAAAAGAGAGCAGCTCAAAACCCTCACACACTTGGTGGGCGAAGAGCTCACGGCCCTAAAGTCGAGAAGATTTGGGCTCGCAAATTAAACCAAAAAGAGCGAAGACTAGCAAGAGACACAGCACTCAGCGCAACCACTGACATAGAAATGGTGAGTTCTCGTGGCCACCAAATTTCAGAAGAAGTATCTGCTCTACCTATTATATTGGGTAATTATGTAGAAGTTCGAGATGGCAAGAAAGCAGAGTTTGATTTCGAATCTTTCAACCATGGATCTGCAACTCGTAAAGTTTTAGCAATCTTCAACGGACTTGGTCTAGGTGATGATTTGCAAAGAGCAAGAGATGGTAGAAAAATCCGTGCTGGAAAAGCTACAATGAGAGGAAGAGTTCACAAGACTCCTAAATCAATACTACTTGTGGTAAAAGAAAAATCTGGATTAGCTCAAGCAGCAAGAAATCTACCGGGCGTAGATGTTGTTGCTGCCAAGGATCTAAACGCTGAAGACTTGGCACCCGGTGGTGCACTTGGTCGTTTGACAGTGTTTACCAAATCCGCTGTGGAGGAACTCAACTGAGGTGTTTACTATGAATGCATACGATATAATCATACAACCATGGCTTACTGAAAAATC
>CAXHFO010000018.1:0-15227 GCA_964015895.1 uncultured Candidatus Poseidoniales archaeon | reverse complement strand
GTCCATACATTGATGTCAATGGATCGAAATCAATCAATTAGTGAATTTTTCAGCATGGTCTCAGATATCATTCTAAAACCGGGAGAATTTGATTTTGAAGAAGCTAGTCAAGCACTATCTTGCGAGGGCGGCGAGATTTACTATCTTGTATCTGGGCATCTTGGTTTAATGAGTTTTGGTGACCCTATTCTACATTACCTCGGATTGCCAAATTCACTTGGTGAAGCTTCACCAAATGGTAAACCAAATATTGACAAAACCCAATTTGATTCGCTCAACCGCATCGCAGATCCAATGAATATACTGAAAGTTTTAGCTATTGCCAATAATACAGGTGGTTCACAAGAAGTCATGAAGTATTACTTGACCATGAGTGAGTTAATGCAAAATGTTGAATCAAATGTAGTAACCCTAACCAATATTGCAGAAGAGTTTGATGCATCATCAGATGTCATTGGCCATACCTTGCCAATTTCGGTATTAGCAGGCTCATCTATAGATTTATCCAAGGCAATTGCCACCCCCGCACCGGGGCTCAAGAAAGCAGCGCCAAAAGTAACGCAACAATTAGAACAATCAATACAGTTACCAGAAGTAGGAATGGTACCAGCTGGCAAAGAAGAGGAGGCAATATCTTCTGTTCCTTTGCCAGGACAGTCAAAACCAGCAGCGATAGTTGAAGAGAAAGTTGAGACAATCATTGAGACTGAACTTAGTGACCGAAAGGCTGCAAAAGCAACTGAAAATGCATTTGAGGGTGCTTTTGGTATTGCATCCGAACCAACGGAGCATGAAGATACTGTTCAGGCAGAAGGTGTCGAAGATGAGGTGATTACCGAGGCTGTAGTGGAAGAACTGATTGCAGATGAACAAGCAAGTGAAGAACCATTTGTCAGTGCTGCAGAGATGTTTATTCAATCAGATACTGATGGCGATGGCACCCTATCTGTTGAAGAATTATCACAAGCAAGCGGCTTATCAATTGAAGAGGCTGAAGAAATTCATGAATCTGCTGATTTGGACGATGATGGGTCGATGTCACTTTCTGAATTTGTTGCCTCACCGGCAGTTGAAAAAGTTGCTTCGAACCTACCAAAACCAGTTGCTCCAGTACGACGCCCAGTAAGCCTTGGCGACCAGTCCAATACCGTCCAGCAATCTCCCGCCAGAATAAATCCTTCTCAACCTCAACAATCATTCCCCCAACAACCAATTAGCAGGCCAATACCGCCACAAAATGTTAATCCACAACCGATTAATAGGCCACAACCAATCAATCAACCACCACCACAACCATGGAACCAACCAGTTCAGCCAACAATTCGCTCCGGAGTTACATGCCGCAGTTGTGCTATTGGCATTGACCCATACTGGCGTTTTTGTCCAGTATGCGGTGCCCAAAATTTAGGTTGATTAAATATCCAACACAAATTCACCATCTTGCAGGACTTGTGAATCATCAAGCCATACGTTAGCACCAGTAAGGACTCCAGGAATATGAATTCCAACCGCTGAGTTCCCGCCAAGTGCAGTGTTATCGCCGATAGAGAAGTAACAGGTGCCGAGTCGCTTTTCATCTTCTAGAACATTACCACCCATTCTTGCTTGATCATTCATGCCAAAACCAAATTCAGCAACAGTCCAGACATTTTCTCGGTCTTTGCTGCGTAATTTTTTAGCGACTTCGCCAAATTCTTGCCTAATGTTAGCAGCAATAGTACCACCCTTTACATCAATAACAATACCGTTTTCTATCTGTAGTTCGATATTTTGGTCAAGTAGTGAAGAATCCCATGAACCGTTGATGATCAAAGTTCCATTCATAGTGCCTTCTCGAGGCATGATGAATGCTTTTCCAGCTGGAAGGTTGGTAAGCATCTTTGGACGATTACAAATTCCATTGTCATCAAGTTTCCATTCACGCCAATTTACTTCGAAGGTAATCTCAGTGCCAAGTTTTGATTTGACATTGACAATTCTACGCCTTCTAAAATGTGGTCCCAAGTTGCTAATTCTTTTCTTGACGTTGTTAAAATCTGCAGCCATACCGCCGTGAGTAAACATATCCACAGTTATGCCTGGCATAGTCGCAACTCTTGCCCCATCTCTAAGCGCTTGCCTAATCGCTTTAGTATGGGTGAGTGAGTATTTTGTTGGAGCTAAAATCACCTGTTGCTGGCGCATCAAATTAGCGACCGGAGATGGTGGCTCTTCGCCATGATGTTTGGCTTTCGGCATCACGATGAGTAGAACACGTTCAGATTTTTCAATGGTTGCTGCATGCAATGCTTGTCCAATTTCACCAGTTGTAGGATCACAGACAATTAACACATTTTCACCTCTACGGATATCCATACATGTCTCGACCACCATTTTGGCAGATTCAGCCAATAATTCGTCGATAGAATTTTGTTGCTCTGTGTCCTGAATATTGACGCTGGAAGCCGCTTCAGCTTGGATAACGGAGTCAACCATATCATTCAGGTCGGTTTGTGAATCATGGGGAGTTTCTTCAGGAATATCCTGTTTTTTCCTCGCCATGGATGATGCATAGCGAAAGAGGTCTTCAATGTGTGTGCGACGTTACCAACCTTCTAGTGGTTAAGTTCTTGAGGGTGATTTTTGTCCAAGTAATATGGCGAGTTATCAGTTATTCATTGAGAGGGTAAAAGAAATACACAAAATCGGTGCAATACAAGGTCATCTTGGTTGGGATCAAGAGACAATTATGCCTCCAAAAGGGGCGCAAGCAAGATCAGAAATACTTTCATGGCTAGCTAAGGAGCAACATGCTAGAGTTACCGATCCAGATTTTGGAGAAATGATAACGCAATTAGAAAATTCAGCGGGTTTAGATGAAAACCAACTCGCGAATGTAAGAGAATTGAGGCGCAGGTATGACAAAGCGGTTAAATTACCATCAGATTTTGTCGCCGAGTATGCCTTGGCTCGTTCACAAGCCTTGGTTGCATGGCAAGAAGCTCGTGCTGCTTCTGATTTTACCATGTTTCAACCTCATTTAGAAAATTTAGTCGAAATGACTAATCAGAAAATAGATTATTACGGCATTGAAACAACAAGATATGACGTTCTTCTAGATGAATATGAATTTGGCATGAAGGTAAGCGATTATGATCCACTATTTGCTGGTCTAAAGAGCAGATTAGTGCCATTATTGCAAAGCATCATGGAAGCTAAGAAAATCAATCCTGATCCAACATTGCCAAGTGATGTAACATTTCCAGTTGAAGCCCAGACCGAATTTTGTAAGCTAGTTTCTAATGCTATGGGATTTGATTTTGAAGCCGGCAGAATGGATGCCTCAACCCATCCATTTTCAGCGGGACTGTGGCCGGGAGATACGCGATTCACAACTCGATTTGATGAACAAGATCCATTTTCCTGTTTGTACGCAGTGATGCATGAAACAGGCCATGCATTGTATGAACAAGGTCTTGACGCCAACCATTCATTCACTCCTCGTGGCGATGCAGTATCACTAGGTGTTCATGAATCACAAAGTCGTTTTTGGGAGAATCAAATTGGCAGAACTCCAGCATTTTGGAAGGTAGTCTTGCCTTGGTTTAAACAACAATTTCCAAACGCACCAGAATGGAGTCCTGATGAATTAAACAAAATTGCTAACTGTGTTGAGCCAGGATTTATTCGAGTGGAAGCAGATGAAGTGACCTACAATCTACATATCATGTTACGCTATGAATTAGAAAAGAAAATCTTCAACGAAAATTTATCAGTTAAAGACATACCAAATACTTGGAATCAGATGTTTAACGAGTGGTTTGGTATTGAAGTTCCAGAAGACCGCATGGGTTGTCTACAAGATATCCATTGGTCTATGGGTGCATTTGGCTATTTCCCGACTTATACATTGGGTAATCTGTACGCTGCCCAACTCCTTGAAGCCATGAGCCAAGAAATAGGCGATGTCGATGAAATAATCGAGACTGGCGATTGGTCGCCAATGCTTGACTGGTTACGGCCTAAAATCCATCGCCAAGGCAGTAAATTGACACCTAGTGAACTAATTGAGCAAGCTACAGGAGTACCACCGACTCCTCAACCCTTCATCGATTATGTTGAATCAAAGTATTCAAAGTTATACAACCTGAGTTAACTACTCTTCAGAGTCTTTTTCAGAACCCATAGCCACAAGTTTGTCTAATCTTGCTGTCAAATCATTTATTGCATCCATTAAATCGTTGGTTCTGTCATCTTCATGGTCACTGCCAAATGATATGCCAAGTAGGGTAATCATTCCACCAGCCAGCATAGTCAGTGCCGGCCAATATACATCTGCGGCAGTCATACTGCCATCTGCTTCTATTCCTCCCCAAAATGCGCCTAATATGAATACTACGAATCCAATTATAATCTGTTGGTAACCGCTGCCGAGAGTTTTTTCTAGTTCACTCATGTTTTCTCCTCACGGTGAAATTAGTGGATTACTATTTATCGTTATGTCAATAAAACCGGCTTTTTAGCGCGTTTTGGCTAATTCCACGGATTCATCACGATAGGTTTGCCAACTGAGCCTGGCTCAACTAGTAACCTGCCTTTTTGGCCAGTCACTGGAGATCTTTCAAACACGGGAATGCCATCAACCACAGTCAAGACTGGCCATCCGGTTAGTTCACGTCCTCTAAATGGATTCCATCCTACTCTTGTCCATGAGTTTTTATCTTCAACAACTGCCTTTGCAGCCATGTCAACAAGGACAATATCGCCATCATAGCCAACCTCTAATTTTCCTTTGCCTATCATTTGATAGCAATCAGCAACATCGGTTGACATCCAACGTACTACATCTTCTAAAGAGCAATTGCCGTCATTAACATTGGTTAGCATAACTGGCAACGAAGTTTCGACTCCCGGCATTCCGCTATGAGCATTTGGGAAGCCTTTTGCTTTATTCTCAAGAGTATGTGGAGCATGGTCAGTAGCAATACATTGAATCGTACCATCTCTCAGTCTAGCCCACAAAATTTCTCGATCTGCTGCATATCTTATCGGGGGATTCATCTGCAGTCGAACACCTTGTTCATCAACGTCAGTCTCGTCAAAAGTTAGATGCTGTGGTAGAACTTCTGTGGTGATGATAGGGTGTTGTTCAGCCTTGGATGGTAGTGTGCAATAGTCGGCCAAATAATCAGCTTCAATACCTGATGTTAGATGGAGGATGTGCAATCTGTGTCCGGTTTTGATGGCTAATTCAACAGATAACTTGGTTGCCAATAATGCAGTGATATCGTCTCTGTAATACGCATGAGCGGCAATATCAGTACGCCCTTCCACTAATTTCTTTCGCTCGTTCATTCTTTCCTCATCTTCAGCATGTACTGCAATTAATCCTGCTGTTTCAGTGAAAATTTTCTCTAGTGTTAATTTGTCAGAAACCAGTAAAGTTCCAGTTGATGCTCCCATGAATATTTTGATACCACAAATTCCAGGTATGGCAATTGGGTTGTCTTTAGTCCCTACAGCTTCTTGTAAGTCAGCGACATTATCCTCAGTGGCTCCAATGAAGAATCCGTAATTATTGACACATTTTTTTGCCGCAGTGTCAAGTTTGCCCTGCATGCCTTCCAGCGTAGTAATCGACGGGACATTATTAGGCATATCTAGGAAGGAGGTTATGCCACCGCTTACCGCAGCCGCCGACCCGCTCCCTAAGTCCTCTCTTTCTGGTTGACCAGGATCTCTGAAATGCACTTGCGGGTCAATACATCCAGGCAATAAATGCAGGCCAGTGCCGTCAACAAACATTTCACCTTCATGGCTATCCAAGGTTCCCGGGCCAGATACTTCGGTGATTATGCCGTCTGATATGCGTAAATCACCTAATTTTGTAGTGTCAGGTAAGACCATTGTAGCTCCGCTGATTAAAATATTCCCTGTCATAGTATCCTTTCCTAGACCTCCGTGAAGGTCGGTAATGCATGAACTTTAAGGTTACCTTCGTCTCGCATCTTTGGGCCTAAATGCTTCACAAATAGAGTCATTCATATCGATATAAGGACCACCAATTAAGTCTACACAATAAGGTACAGCGCGCCATATTTCATCAATAGTTTCTCTAATTGATTTTGGCCTGCCAGGTAGATTGAACACCAAACAGCTACCTCTAATTC
Source organism: uncultured Candidatus Poseidoniales archaeon (assembly GCA_964015895.1). Lineage (GTDB taxonomy): Archaea > Thermoplasmatota > Poseidoniia > Poseidoniales > Poseidoniaceae > MGIIa-L1. The sequence continues at coordinate 9,078 of CAXHFO010000018.1, read as the reverse complement.
CGCCAATTTGTCTTGACAATATAGCAGTGGGTACGTATTGAAGAGATATTGCTCGCATTTGTTCGCCAAAACCGTCCAGGATCTTATCGCATACAGCTGCGGTTGCTTCAGGAGTTACATCTCTTGAAGCGGGACCAGTTCCTCCAGTGGTAACAACAACTGAGCAACCTAAATCATCACACATTTGGATAATTTCACGTTCAATCGTTGTCTGTTCGTCAGCAATACAGGAATAGTTGATTTCTAATGGGCTGACTATCGCTTCCTTGAAAAATTGTAAAATTGCCGGACCACCCTCATCTTGGTATTCACCAGAACTAGCTCTGTCACTGACAGTAATGATGCCAATTCTAGCCAGGTCGCCACAATTGCCGTTGATGCCCTGAATAATTGTTTGAGTATCCAAAAGACCACCGAATCATTGTTCTCCATATTTTGCTGCAACATCTGCATGGAAATTGTCTAGCAGAGTGTCTTCGAACAATTCTGTTTGTCTTCTGACTTTAGTGGAACGGATATGTAAGAAAGCCGCGCCAACAAATACGATAATTATCAATGGAATTACCGCTTCTAATTTGTATTGGTGCATGAATTTAACAATACCTTCAGCGGTATAGGCCCAAGTAATAGATGCAGCAGCTCCTCCAATGAATGTTGCTGCAAGTACTCTAGTAAATTTCATTCTAGACAATAGTCCAAGCATTGCTCCCACAAGTACACCAGATGCCATAAATGGTATCCACACAAACACAATGAGGCCCCAGAATCCCCATTTGTTAATCATTTCACGCTTTTCATTAGCCATGTATTCTACTGTAGATAGCGTGTTGCCGATAAAATTAGTTTGCAACATTTTGCCGCCAAGTCCATCTTGTTTTGCCACAGCAACTATTCTGTCATCATTCTTGCCACCGCTTTCGACTCTTCCTGCACCGGATCTGTCCGACAATGTGGAAACTTGATTCCTTGCTTTTACAATCAATTCTTGGCTGCCGAGTAAATCTTGGTTCCTATCCGAAATATATCGATATAACTCTACTTCCACTTCATCAGTAGTTTTCTTGAATCTAAAGAAGGCAAATCGCTGAGTTGGTTTGTAAATTACTGACACAAAGATTACTTTATCATCACTAGTTACTACAGCACCTTCCATTCTAACATCAGTTCTTCTAGCAAAGAATAAGTCTAGACTATCTCTAACTTCATCTTCGACTCTAGAGAGCGTGTGGAGTTCGGAAAAGAATGAAGCATAATCTTGCTCTTCTTCAGTATCAGCGCCTTCCGCACCAGCCCCAATGCCAACACCACTTTCAAAGTCGATAGCTTGGTTTACACCAATTGTTTTGACAGTTAGTTGTACTGGCTTGAATACTCTGAAGATGGCAAACTCCTCTAACACTTCCCGTAGAATTTCAGCACGAATATCCTTGCTATCAGAGAGAGTTCCGTCTGTGTTTTTGTATGGTACCATGATATCTATTGACAGTTCTCTAGATTCTAATTTGTATAATTCCCAATCAATGTCAATGTGTAACCGTTTCGAGGTTTTACCAAGTATATCCTCAACCACCCTAGCGATGTGATTTCTCGACAATATGTCGTCGGTTTCTTGATGGTATATCTTGTACATGACCGGATAGATGACCAACAAAGTAACAGCAGAAAGTGACAGTGAGATAAACGCCATCCACCACGCTGGAATACCTGCTGTTCCTCCAGTTAACATTGCGGTTTCTCTGCCGCCGCCAAGTTCAGCAGCCATCAAGAGATATCCCCATTCACCCAGATCCTTAGTGGTCCAACATGTTCGAGGACCGGGGTCTGAAATGGTGACTTCTCTGTGAGATTCTGAGTCGACAAACGGTAGGAAAGAGAAGAACCCTCCACCTTTAACTTCGAGTTCGAAATCTATCTCCTTGGACAGTGATTCTCCTCCTTCAACTAGTGAAGCATTGACCAAATCATCGCTTTGATTGTAGACTTGCACTAATAGAACAATTCGGTATTCTCCGACATCAAGTTCATCAAAAGGGGCTCTAAACTCGCTTTTGCCACCCGAAACCTGAACGATTGTATCATCGGTAGAATTTAGTTGCCAAGACTCACCAACATAGTTCAGTATTGTGTAATTCATGTAAGCATGACCGTCTGGTAGATTTCTTCCAGAGAGGTCAAAGTACTCGGCATCATTCTCAGGGAACATGTGAACCCACGGTTGATCTTCGATATTTTGGCACTCGTCACCGGTATCAAGGAAGGTTTCAGAGGCTTTGTAATCAAGAGTGGTGGATGAACCAAATATTCCACTTGACATGCCAAATAACAATACTGCAAAGAATATCCCGTAACCAATTCCAGCAAATAATATGTAATCTTCTTTGTTGGAAAGGAACCTGCGTTTACTGGTCTTAGTTTTTCGACGCCTAATCTCCTCTAGTTCACGGGTGATTTTGTCTTTAGCCTTTTGCTCGACATCAACCTCTTCGATGGGCTCATCCGACTGCTCGAGTTCCTCGCCCATGACACGCATACTAGAAACTAGCAAATTAATGCATGGTTTATTTTGTTCATTAACAAAGGCCTACAGACACTTTGTTGTTGACTATTAGTTGGTGGGTAGGGCCGGACTTGAACCGGCGACCTCAGCATCTTCAGTGCTGCGCTCTCCCAACTAAGCTACCTACCCGCAAGTACCTGCGGAATGATTTGACATTTGAAATCTTCCAAAGAAAAGGCCATGATTAGTTGATGCCATCAAGAATTGCTGCTTGAACTTCAAACAACCCATCTAACCCCGCATCAGCTTGTGCAATAAGGGCGAATAATTCCTCGCCAGAGAAAGTTGACTCCTCGCCAGTACCTTGTAACTCAACATACTTTCCGTCAGCGGTTTTCACCACATTCATGTCCACATCTGCATTCGAATCTAATATGTAATCCAAGTCTAAATAAACATCTCCTTCAATTAACCCTACTGAAATAGCTGCTAAATCGTGCGGTATTACCTTATTTTCATGTTCCATTTGTTGTTCTGGGGTTAATGTTGGAGTTTTCCAGCCAGATTTTCTTTCTTCATCCGTTGGGCGTAAGTCCAATGGCAAACATTGTCCACTGGCAATTAATCTCCTTACCGCTAGGCGTAGTGCTAAATTGGCCGCAGTGATAGATGCGCATCGAGTTCCACCATCAGCGTTTAAGATGTCACAATCAACATTTAGCGCAACAGGTCCAAGCTGTTCTAGATCTACTGCTGCACGTAATGACCTGGCGATTAATCGCTCGATCTCTTGTGTCCTGCCTTTGGCACCTCGGCGTTCTCTACGGAATCGTGAATCAGTAGATCCCGGTAATAGTGAGTATTCAGCATGAACCCAGCCTTTGGTAGAATCCCGTGGAAACCATCCAGGTAATCTTGCCTCTTTGGTACAACATGCTAGCACAACAGTGTCTCCCTGTCGATATAGTATGGAAGCTAGAGCATTTGTTGTAAAATCAATCTCAACTTCAACATGTCTCATTTGGTCCGGTTTTCGGTCAGTTTCAAACTCAGTCTTGAATTTCGCCATGATGTGCGCACAACTCTTCTTTCATCAAGTCTTTCCATTTTTTGCACAGATTTATGATGAGCAGATTGAAGTCCTGAATCATGTTGGCCAATCCATGAGCACCAAAAGGGTGGTTATTTGTGGCGTAGCAAGAACTCCAATTGGCAGTTTTATGGGTACTCTATCATCTATTAGTGCTGTAGATTTAGGAATTATGGCTGTCAAAGAATTATGTTCAAGAGTTGGTTTTGATGCTTCAAGCGGAATTGTTGATGACGTCTATTTTGGTCAAGTATTGCAGGCTGGATCAGGGCAAAACCCTGCACGTCAAGTTACACTTGGTGCAGGCCTGCCAATTACTACCTCAGCATCAACCATAAACAAGGTGTGCGGGAGTTCTCTAGAAGCTGCTATGCTAGCGGCAAACAGTATTCTGGCGGGCAAATCAAAAGTTGTTATTGCAGGCGGTATGGAGAGTATGTCTAATGCCCCACAACTATTGATGGGACAAAGAAAGGGTAAGAAAATGGGTGATTCAAAATTAATTGATTCGATGATTCATGACGGCTTATGGGATGTTTACAATGATATTCATATGGGTAATACCGGTGAAACAGTGGCTCAAGAAAACGATATCACACGTAATGATTCGGATAATTATGCAGTTAGAAGTCACCAGAGAGCAGCAACTGCTTGGGATTCAGGGTGGTTTGATTGGGAGACATTCACAGTTGTTGTTCCAAAGCGCCGAGGTGAAGACGTCAAATTTACTCGAGATGAGGGCATTAAGTCTGCTACCAGTAATGAAATATTAGCAAAACTGCGACCAGTTTTCAACAAAGCAGGGCAAGTTACTGCAGGTAATGCGAGTACCCTAAATGACGGGGCCAGCGCGATTTTGCTTGCTGACGAAGACACAGCTAAGGGAAATGGTTGGGAAATAATTGCTTACATAGATGACTATTGCACTACTGGAGTTGAGCCACACAGAGTTATGAGTGCCCCAATACCGGCAATAAGAACCCTACTTGAGCGTAACCAACTAGAGGTATTGGATGTTGATATTTATGAGCACAATGAAGCATTTGCTTCGGCATCTTGTGCAGTTGCCAAAGAGATTGGAATTCCAGAGGATCGCTTCAATCTTCACGGAGGCGCTATTTCTCTTGGCCATCCCCTAGGTAGTAGTGGAACAAGGTGCCTAATCACGCTACTTGGAATAATGCGTCGAACCAATGGTAAATCCGGCATAGTAACTCTTTGTTTAGGTGGCGGAAATGCAGTTGCCATGTTGGTTAGTCGAAACTAACGGCGAATGATTTAATGTTAAACTGTAGGCTAAAAACCGCAGTTTTGAACGGATGGTATCAAATAGGGATGGACGGCGGGGTTGTTTGTTCAATATGGTGTCATTTACCGACCTTGGAGTTTCTAGCCGCTTAGTAAAGATGCTAGCTGACCAAGGAATTACCGAACCATTTGAGGTTCAAACCGAGTCAATACCAGATGGTATGCTAGGTAACGATCTTTGCTGTCGGGCTCCAACTGGCTCAGGTAAGACATTGGCTTTTGGCTTGCCACTTATTGAACGTACTAAGAAAGCCGAACCAGGTTTTCCTACCTCGCTTATATTGACTCCAACAAGAGAACTTGCCGAACAAATTTACCGAGTATTAGATCCACTTTCTAGAGAATTGGGATTGTATACTTATGCCGTTTATGGTGGAGTTTCGTATGGTAAACAATTCAAAGCATTTGATCGTGGTGTAGATATTTTAGTGGCTTGTCCAGGCCGTCTACTTGATTTAATGGATCGTGGTTCAGTTAATCTTGAGGATGTCGAAGTTGTTGTCTTAGACGAAGCAGATCGTATGGCTGACATGGGATTTATGGAACCAGTTTGTGATATTCTTGATGAATGTAAACAAGACCGTCAAACAATATTGTTCAGCGCTACTTTAGATGATGAAGTTGGCGAATTAGTTCGTGATTACCAAACCAATCCAGTAACCATTGAGGTTGGTCCAAAAGAGGTTTCCATGGAGAGCATGACTCACTTTTTCTGGCTAATGCCGCATTCTAAAAAATCCACAATATCCAGTGAAATAATCAGAAAATGTGGGCGGACTATTGTGTTTTGTCGAACAAGAGCTGGTGCAGATCGTGTTGGGGACGACCTAAGGCAAGATGGTCTGTCTGCACAAACTCTTCACGGAGGTCTGTCACAAAAAAACCGTGATAGGGCAATGCAACGTTTCCAACATGGAGAATGTATGGCTTTGATTGCAACCGACGTTGCAGCACGAGGAATCGATGTTGAGGGTGTCAATTGTGTAATTCACTATGATCCACCTGAAAATGGTAAAGCGTACAAGCACCGTAGCGGACGAACCGCTAGAGGTGGCTCTACAGGAGTTGTAATATCGCTGGTACAAAAACCTCAGAAGAAAGCCACCAACCGAATTCAACGCGATGTTGGAATCAATGTCGAATTCAAACCACCAGAATTTTCAGATTTACCTGAATTTGAAGTAGAATTTATTCCAGCAAGCAGAGATCGTGGGTTTGATTCAAGAGATCGTAACGATTCTCGTGGCGGCCATTATGGCAGGCGAAACCGCTCAGGTGGCGGTGGTGGTCGTGGCGGTGGTCGTGGCGGAGGTCGTGGCGGTGGTCGTGGTGGTGGCCGTGGCGGTGGTCGTGGTGGTGGCCGTGGCGGTGGTCGTGGCGGTGGACGCAATGGCGGAAGTGATGGCGGAAGTGATGGCGGACGTGGTAACAGCGACCGCTCCGACAATCAACAAGGAAATCGCCGCCCGTACAACAAAAAGAAGCCGCGCAATACACATGATCGTCCTAACCGAGGTAATCAGCCAAAAGGGCAAAAAACGTCATTTAAAGGACGGCCAAAGGTCGGGGGCCGAGGTAATAGAGGCCGTAGAATTGGCAATCGTTGAACAGACAAATCAGTACATCTTGACGCCTATGCTTCGTGACAGAAGTATATAGCCAATGACAACGATTTTGAGTTATGTCAAACCGTACTGTAGCCATAATTGGAATTGTTATATTTGTCTCAGGTCTGTTTGGCGGGGTGGTGTTAGAAAAACTAGACGTCACCAATTTTACCGACAGCAATGATTCATTTTCCATCTCTGTGGATGATGCCACTGGGACCAATCAATATACTCTAGTTGAAATTGATGAGGGCGATAATGACGAAGAAGCTGCAATAACTTGGGTATACCACGAATTTGTGTTTGACTCAAATGGTGGCTCCGATGCTGTAACATGGGACTTTGCTGATGGAACCACTGCTACCGGGTCTACGGTATCTCATATGTTCATAACTTCGGGAGTTTACATGGTTACAGCCACCTCAATTGGTCCAGACAAAATCAAAATCGCCACCACAGAAGTTACTGTTGATCGAGATTCAGCGGCTGAGGTAGACAACATGGAATGTGTTTGTGCGCCTACTGCCAAAGATACTGTTATCGATTTAGTAGTTCAACCAGGATTACAAACTATTGCTGGATTTGTTGAAGTCGAACACGATGGAAGTAGTGAATCATGTTCCCTACGTAACCCGCTACAGGAATGCCATCTGCGGGTAATACTGCAATACACTCAGCAAGGCGAAATTATTGGTGAAGATGTGCTGTTTGACGAAACCTTCCGCAGTAATGAACAAGTCGTTGACTACTTAATAGAGGACATTGAATTCACTCAAGGTCAAGGATTACAACTTCGTTTAGAAACCGACCAAATAAGGGATTGGCACAAGCCAAATGCACAGTGGAGCAATACTGCTCCCATCACCAGCAATTAATAATCAGCGAAATTCGAGATAATATGCCGTATTTATCATTGCGGCAAATATCATCCAAGCAATATACGGCCACATTAATTTCGATTCAAATGGTGCTGCATCATAAATCATGTAAGCATAAAGTGCGGTAAATAATATCATGAAGAATAACATGACCAATGAGGTCAGGTATCTTTCCGAATTAAATACCGAAGGCCAAGCTAAATTAATCGCTAATTGAATCACAAAGAAGGCACAAATTAAGGCGAAATTTGAGAACTCACTACGTTTTGCTAGCACATTGACCAAACTAATGGCCATACATGTGTAAAGTACTGCCCAAACCGGCCCGATAACCCAGCCAGGGGGTTGGAAGAATGGTTCATACTCTGAATCAAAAGTGATACTAAAGCCTCGTTTTAATGCTACTTTAATCATTTATAAAAACCTGTAATGAGCATTATCTGCTTAACAATTAGTTTTGCCATCATCGACTCAAATAAGGGTTAAATTGTTAAATTAAACCTTGAACACAAGGTTATGAGGTTTGTTAGGTCAATGCTACTTGTTAGCCTGCTAATCTCGGTATCGTTGGTAGGTTGTATCAGCGACGAATCGACCAGTATGGTAATTGAAGCAGAATCACTAGTTGAAGTGGATAATCCTTGTTTACAAGGCTCGAGTGCCATTTCTCAATCAATGACCGAAATTACCGTTAATGGAGAATCCAGATTATTTAGACTAACAGCACCAAGTTCAGATGCAGGAGTAGAGTTGCCAATCATCATTGCCTTTCATGGCGGAGGTGGCGAAGCAGAAGATTTTCAGCATCAAAGTGAATTTGATCAATTAGCTGAGGATGAGAAATTCATCATGGCTTATGCTGTTGCCCAAGAAGGTAGAACTGCTTCCGAAGGCGAATGGTACCTAAATACCGCAGCAACTTCTAGAGATGATAACCATTTTACCGAAGCAATCGTTGATGAGTTATCAAAATCATATTGTATCGATCAAGATAGATTATACGCAATTGGCTATTCACTTGGTTCAATGTTTACCTATGAAGTCGCTTGTCAACTGAATCAACGCTTTGCCGCAGTTGCGTCTTTTGCCGGCACAATGCCGGTTCAGCCAGAAACTTGCGATATGCTTGGCAGCATGTCAGTTATGCACATCCATGGCAAACTCGATTACATCATTGATTATGACGATGATTGGGATTGGAAAGATGGCGAGCATGAAGGGGTTGGTACGATGAGTAGTGTTCCGGGAATGATCGACTATTGGGGACAAACATTAGCTTGCCAAACCAGCGATACTGATAGTGACTTTCTACTTGAGCATATAACCCATTCACAGTGTTCCAACAATGCTCGAGTTGAGCATTATGGTATAGAGTTTCACGAGCATACTTGGCCTGATGAAGTAGACGGTACTGCAACCTATCAACTAATCTGGGATTTCCTTAGTGACTTTACCAATTAGATAAGAATCATTTAACATCGATAGTTTAACTCTAAGCAAAATTATACTACGTGTGCCGTACCAAACAGATGGTTGAACAGCCGAGAATTCTCGACAGGTCTGTGACTATCGTTAGATTCAGTTTTGCATCCAGTCTTCAAGTTCCTTAGCTGCAAGAATCAAAGTAGGAGCCCAAAGACCCACAAATATACCCTGTCTCTTATACACATCTGACGCTGCCGACGAAGGTTCGAGTGT
>CAXHFO010000017.1:0-15629 GCA_964015895.1 uncultured Candidatus Poseidoniales archaeon | reverse complement strand
ATCCAATTGCTTATCCTGGATTACCAACTCCAAAACATATGGTTGAAGCTTATGTAGACGCATTGAGAAATGGTAGTAACGGATACTCACCATCTTATGGCGTTCCAGAGTTGCGTTCCTCAATTGCTCAAGATGAAAGACGCAAAGGTTGGCCAGCAAGGCAAGAAGACATCTATGTCTGTCATGGGGTTACTGAAGCTTTGCAGATTATATTTGCTGCTACTTTAGAAGAAGGTGACCAAGTCCTTGCCCCTGGACCTCATTATCCTCCATACATGGCTTATCCTCAGATGTACGGTGCTGAAACAGTAGAATACAAATTGAATCCAAGTGATGGTTGGAAATTAGATTTTGGAGATATCGAAGCCAAAATGTCTGATCACGTTAAACTTCTAGTCTTGATTAATCCAAATAATCCATGTGGTGCCGTTGTTGGGAAAGATGAAATTTTCCGCTTATTATCAATTGTCAGAAAATATCCAAATTGCATTGTGATTGCAGATGAGATATATGATGGCCTAGATTTTACTGGTGAGCAAAAAAGCGTAGCTAGTCTTTCACCTGATGTGCCAGTTTTTGTCTTGAACGGTGTTTCTAAGGTATTCTATGCACCAGGGTGGAGGATTGGCTATTTAGGGATCCATGATCCCAAAGCAAGGCTAACAATGATAAGAGATGGTATTGAGCGATTACTTCGTTCTAGATTATGTGCCTCAACTCCTGCCCAACTGGGATACTTAGCTGGACTCGATTCAGACCGCACTTGGATGAAATCATATTCTGATAAAATTATTGAACAAAGAAATCTCTGTGTTGAGAGGATTTCCAAGATAGATGGCTTAGAAGTTCAATCATCTGGAGGTGCGTTCTACATGTTTGTCAAATTAGTTGATGAAAAGTGGTATGAAAATGATAAAGATTTTGTATTACAATTATTACATGAGGAACATGTTCTAGTGGTTCATGGAAGTGGATTTTCAGCAGAACTGGGAAAAGGTCATTTTAGAATCGTGTATCTACCAAATATTGATGTTTTAAACGATGCATTCGACCGCATTGAGCGGTTTTTAATTCGTCATAGAGATTAATTACCGAAGTATTCATGTGCGTAGATTGCTTCGGTGGCCCATGGATAAAAAGAGAATCGGCTTACTGCTGATTTTATGTTTTGTCTTTTTCCAATTATTTTCAAAGGTAGTCTCAGCGGAGGGCTCTGATGAATCAGGTTTTGATATCATGTATTTAGCGCCCGTTTTTCTCGGGTTTTTTGTGGCGTTGCTAATGTGGAAATGGTTTATTCCAGTGCAATTGGCAAATTTACAAGTTGCGTTTGAAATTGATGATGATTTGTATGAAGTTCATCGCGTTACAAGGGATAATGAAGATGCTAGAGATTTACTCTCTGAAGGTTCAGTAGGATATGGTTTAGGTCTGTACATGATGGGTATGACTGGAGTTTTGATACTTATTGGCGAGTTCCTTTTTGACCCAGAATATTTTTACACTCCAACGCTTTATTTAATTGCGGTACTGGTTGGAATTCCAATTTTAATTTCACCTTGGGAAACAATGAATGCCCAACTCTCCAAGAATCGTAGCCAAGTCAATAAAAGCGCAATAATTGACTTCTTCCGTCGTACATTGACCCTTTTCATAATTGTTGGAATAACCTTTGCTTCTCTACTATATGGTCTGCAAGAATCTGAAGGGGCTGTAATTGAACCATTTTGGTTGGCCCTTGCAATGTTGGTTTTCATGTCCCCAACCATTTTCGCCTACGGTAGGATAATGGGTGCTTCTTGGAATATGCTGCTCATTGGAAAATGGCGTACTGCAAATGGCAAAAAAAACCCAATTGATCCAGATAAACCAGGATTCGTCAATAGATTCTTCTCATTACTACTCGTTATATTTCTAATCACAATGCCCATCACTGCCCTTAATGGCATAGTTACAGTCTTACATATTCTACTCAATAATCCCGATAATTCCACTGAAGTGCTAAACTATGGTGGTATTATTGGCTTTTCAATATATGAGAGAATTGACCTAATATCAGAAATACTATTCCATTGGGAGTTTATCAAAAGTTTGCCCCAGTTCCTATCTCTTTACTTGTCGCTAAACATTGCTATTGTGGGACTGGCTTTCATATTTGAATTGACTAGAAACTTGATGCTAGGTGGCCAAAGTTTCGGCGGAGTATTTGGAGTGATAATCGATAATCCAAGGGATATTAGAACTGAGGTTGATGCCCAAACTAGACAATTAAAATTTGCCTTTGCTGGATTTTCTGGATACACAGTTTTACTTTTGCTGCTAGTTTGTTACAAAGAATTTGGAAGTTTAATGCCCTTTACAGACTCGCTTGAAGCTAATAATTTTGACGAAGGTATGCGTTTATTGGCAACCTGGATGTTTATTGCAGTGGGGAAGTTGGTTTTCTTACTGACATGGTTGGTATCAATAATCAGATTTACCCATTTGAGAAATTTGAGGTTTGACCTTAATCCAGATGAAAGACGTGAAGGTGCTGTCAGAATTGCTGGTGGAGACTGGATGAGGACACTGGTTGACGAAGCTGCATTGCAAGAAGACCTTGATACTCTTATTAGATTCCAACGCCGTTCCTTAACCGGTGATGAATCTGTGATAAGGTTCGAGAAGGGTCGTGCTAGGATGTGGGAGTTGGCCCTAAGAGGACTTTGGCCTTCGGCGATAGAAGAAGCTAGAAGAGTCCTTGCTCAATCTGGAGGTGATGATGACATTGCTAGAATGATTATTGCAACTGGTCACATGGCTTCACGTAGATTAGACGCTGCCAGGGATGCACTTCATGGACTTGAACAACCTGAAGGATATGATGAACCAGAATTACTGGCCTTTGTTTGTGAATGGTTAGACCCATGGAGTGGTAATGTCTCAGAGGATGATTTTTGGGATTGGGAAAATAATTCATGTATCAATCATTTACAGCATCTAACTCAAATGATTAGAGGATGGAATCCTAAACCAAATAATGACTTTTTGAATAAAGATAGACTTTCTAGAAATGCCCAGTTATCTATGATTTCTCTCATGCGCGGTCAAAGAATGCATGACGAAGCTTTAGAACTCGCTTTGAAGTTGGTAAGGGCAGATCCAACTGGGGTAAGACCTAGAATAGCAGCTTCATTATGCTTAATTGACAAGGGTGACTGGCACAGTGCTCGTTCAATAATGGCTGAGTTAAATGAAAGTGATAAGTATGATCCAAGGGTAATGGCTCTTTCTGCAATACTTGGTCAACCAGTCGATGCCGAGGAGTTTGAGGTGGCACTAGTAAAGGGTGAAGGTAAATCTATGAAGAAATGGATTAATCAAGCGCCATGTAATTCAGTAGCAGCACTTGATGTTAAAGGTGGTATGGATGAAGCAATCAACGCCAATCTTTTGATAACGGCTCATGAAGCAACAAGAAGACAAATGACACCAAGATATCAGTCTGGGAAATTATCGTTTGTTTTTAATTTCTTTATTCTAACGCCTCTATGGCTCCTAATTGGGATATATTTGTTTACCGAAGTAGGTCAAATGGAAGGGCTAATTAGCACCGCCATATTAATGACAACACATTCTACTAGTCGTCGAGTTTTACGGCAACAAAGGAAGTTAATCAGGCATAGAGATCAAAAGGCAATGGTCGCTTATGCCAAGAGAATGAAACGGTTCAAAGTAGTCCCAAAACGGGATAATATCCCTGTTGGCACACACTTACTATTATCTGGAATACTGGTGTCGGTAAACGGCGTTGTACTAGATATAGGGCTCCCTGGGTGGATGACGGAACATTTACCAAATGAACCAGATAAAGCGATCAAGTCAAGATTGAAAAGACGCAGTAACAAATTATCAAAATCACGTCCACCTAGGCTAAAGCCACTAGGCGACGGGTGGTGGTTAAAACGTCCTAAAGAAGACGATTCAGATACTCCAGTATTAGAGCGACTAATTGGCAAAGTTGCTTATCGAGGCAGAGCCGGTTATATCGATCGAAAAAAGGGTGTTGGAGCCCGACCAACTGGTAAAATTCCCGGAAAATCTCGTCCGGCACACACTTTAGATTTGAACAAGAGAGGTATACCAACCAATACAATAATCTCGGAAAGAAATTCGGCTAAGCCTAAATTTGTGCCTAAATCAAAAGTACAAAATTCTAGAAGACCACCATCTAGAAGGAAAAAAAATAATTAACACTAATCAATTTGTTCAAAGACCTAGTTGACTACCATGGATCATGGGCAAGGTACCGGGTGCTTGGAAACCAAATAATGAAACAGTAGCAAAAGCCAATGCGGTGATGGATGCCACCAAGGCCAGTGGCGATTTGTATAGGAATGGTCTTGGTATGATTGCTTCCGAGAATATAATCTCTCCAATGGTGCAAAAAATTGTTGCTAGTGACTTACATGGGCGATATGCAGAAGGTTTGCCGGGCAAAAGATATTACCAGGGATGTGATGATTTTGATACTATTGAAAGTCTGGGAATTTCTTTAGCCAAACAGGTTTTTGGAGCTCAATTTGCTAATATCCAATCTACATCTGGAACGGTTTCTAATATTGCTGCTCTGAAGGCACTTGCTAAACCTGGGGACAAAATTACTGCAGTCTCCACCGCAGATGGTGGTCACATTTCCCATGCTAGAATGGGTGCTGTTGGACTCAGAGATCTAGATTTGTCGACCTATCCATGGGATATTGATCGTATGGAACCGGATATAGATGGTGCATGTAAATTAATTCGAGAAATTAGTCCTAAAGTATGCTTGATAGGTCAATCGGTATTTTTGTTCCCTACTCCACTTAAAGAAATTGCAGCCGCAGCACATGAAGTTGGAGCATCGGTTATGTATGATGGTGCCCATGTTCTTGGACTCATTGCTGGAGGTCAATTTCAAGACCCTCTAAGAGAAGGTGCTGACATAATGACTGGTTCATCCCACAAAACATTCCCAGGACCACAAGGAGGTTTCTTATTATCTTCTTCCGAGGATGAGAAAGTCCAAAAGCGGCTCAATAATGCTATTTTTCCGGGTGCTTGTTCATCCTATCATCTGCATCACGTGGCTGGAAAAGTTGTCGCGTTAGCAGAATTTGAAGAATATGGCGAGGCATATGCTAAGGATATTGTAAAGAATTCTAGAGCACTAGCTGAATCTCTAGCGGCCGAAGGTTTTGATGTACTTGCTGAATCAAGAAATTATACTGCTTCTCATCAAGTCTTAACAAGACACGGTGATATAGACTCAGGTGCGGGTGCTAAGGCTGCAAAAACATTGGAGGATGTAGGTATTATTACCAATATGAATATGCTGCCAGGCGATACTAAGGCATTGACGCCATCTGGATTAAGACTTGGAGTTCAAGAGTTGACAAGGGTAGGAATGGGCAAAACCGAGATGGCAGAAGTTGCCAAATTATTTGCTAGAGCACTTATCCACAACGAGGACTTGAATAGAGTAAAACAGGATGTTACAAATCTTAAGTCAAATTTCCAAACAATAAGATACTGTTTCAATGAGGAAGAGCAATCTGGTTACATTTTATGATGTGTAATTATGCCACTTGTCGAGGATAATATAGACACTCATGATGAAGACTTGACTAGAATGTTTTGGAATAAGTTTACGCTTCAACAATCCGGTGAATTGGCTGATGATGACAAAAACTCATGGGTCATTTTTCACGAAGATGAATTTAACAAACTTATCTATCATTATGAATCAATAATTTCATCACCAATTGGTAGGATATTGCATAATTCTGCTGCTGATTCTTTGGAATTGATAATTGCTAATTTAGCAACCATTAGAACTAAGTTTTTTGGCAAAAAACAATTGAATAAAAAGTTGGTAGAACTTTGGGAATTATATGGTTGGGGAACAAATAGTTTCAATAATTCTACGATCAAAACTAATTTGTTTGCTTCAGTAGCCGCAGGATTTTATTTATCGACAATAGAGTTATTGGAAAATCGCCGGTATAAGCTTGAATGGTCGCAGAAATTCGATCATATTATCGACTTTAAACGTTCAACAGCAGATAATGTAATGGCCCAGCCAAAGTTGATTAAATCAATACCATGGGCTTACTTAAACGATTTAGAAGCAAGCATATTTAATTGTGATGTCAAACTTGAATCTCAAGAGCTAGGATGGTCTATTGAAGGTAGAACATCTTTCTTATTGCCCTGTGACTTCTTTAACAGAGTAATTCTGAATTCCTCAGGTTTTGTTGAGGAGTTACCTAGTAAAATATATGAAAAATGGGATTTAATTGGTCTTGATAAGGTCTATTCGAATGGGTTGATTGCTATGCTTGAATCCGCTAAAGAAGTGTTTTTGTCGATGGATAATTTCGTTTACCTAAGAGATGAACAAGATTGGGATAAAACCATTTTCAAACATATTACTTGCTTTGGTTATACAACTCCAGAATTAGTCAAACAAGACCAATTTACCACTATTTTCCAAATGAATTTAACGCCTAGTTTACCGCTGTCCTTAGGAAAATTAGTAGGTCTTTGGGAAAGAGCCAACGGTAAGGTAGCAAAATGCCGAATAATACTTGACAAACAGATTATAAAAGTCGAAATATCTCCTTTGCTAGAGTACATTTTGGAAGACACAAATTAGGTCAAGTATGGTTAACCTCTATAACCGATAGATGTAGACCGTTGTATACCGGCGTTTAGCCAAGTGATTGTTATGTCTTTGAATCCTAATCAAATGGCCTATGTTGCGATTGTCTCCACTCTAATATTTGGCTCTATATTTGTTGGAGTTTCAGGTGTTTTACAAACCAGTGAAGGTTTAGGAAATTTCGAGAGTGCCGTAGAAGAAGATATCATCGGTAACGGAATTACGACTAACGAAGCTCTAGACTCTGATGGAGATGGGCTAGCCGATATCTTGGAGCAAACCCAATATGGGACTGATCCTGAAGATGTCGATACAGACGGCGATGGGATGTCAGATGGCTGGGAAGTCGAACACGGACTAAATCCTCTGGATGACGGTGAATCTGACCCATTAGAACAAGACCCAGGTGAAGCAGATATCACAGATGCGGAACAGGAGAATGAAACTGATTCATGGCCTGACCCAAACCAAGGGCCAAATGGCGACCCTGATAATGACGGACTGACAAATCAACAAGAACAGGAATTAGAAACAGATCCACAGCGTTCTGATACCGATAATGACGGCTTGAACGATAAGTGGGAGTCTAATTTTATGATCGAAGTTGAAATCCCTGGCGGTTCATTCACCCTATTTGACCCACTAAATGGCAACTGGGATTGTGTCTTATTGACCGCTGATGTGAAATTGATGCTAACAGAAAAATATAATCTAGATGACACAACACCATCTTGGGAGGAAATGGGTAATAGTTTTGATCAGCATTCATGTGATAATGTGCTAGATTTTGATAACGATGGTTTGGCTAACTTCCAAGAAGAAACATTTGGAACAAATCCAACAGCAGAGGATTCTGATGGTGATTTATTATCAGATGCTGAAGAGATTTCCAGAGTAAATTTACAATTGACTAGAGCAGTAGGTATTTTCAAGAGTTTCGACAGAAATGGACAAGATGTCTACCGAAATTGCAATGAGCAAATTAGGGAAGACAACAGTCAAACATTTGAATTCCCAGCGCCATTTATGGATAAAAACAACTCTTGGTTTTACCTTGATGATGACGGTGACGGGTTACTAAATGGTCCATCGGATTGGGATTCTGATGGTGATGGAATGCCAGATGGATATGAGTACTGCTACTCGATATACCCTGAACAGAATGTAATCTCTGCTCTCAAACTAACTTCTTTGGAGCAAGGTGACGTATTAAGTCCAAGTAATCCCTCTGATGGATTCTTTGATTGGGATGATGATGGATTAAATAATCTAGAGGAGTATGGTTCTGCACTTATCTTTGGTGCTGAGAACTTTACTTCACCCTGGCAAGAGGACACTGACATTGATGGGATGCCAGATGGATGGGAAACCAACAATGGTTTGAATCCAAGGGATAGCAGTAACGGTGACAAAGACCCAGACATGGATGGATGGGATAGAGATGGAGATGGTTCTGCAGTGTACGAAGATTTAGTGTTCAATACTCGTGTCATTCAAATTTACAAGAATATAGGTGATACTGTTGCCGAAGGGGAAACAGTAGTGAGAGCTGAGTATACAAAAGCAGGTGGGCAGACAGAGTTTGTGTCAATAAAAGCAACATCGTCTGGAACAGTTTACCAAATGTATGTCACAGTAGACCAAATAATAACTTCTAGAGACACTGTATGGTTTGTTGTTGTAGAGGATAACGAGAGATTCACCAACCAAGATGAATATGAGGCTAAATACAAAAATAATGAGCGGTTTGATGAGAATGGCCAACCAAACCTAATAATTGGTCGTTCAACTGATCCAATGGATTCCGACACAGACAATGATGGGCTACTCGATGGCATTGAAGTATTTGGATGGGAAATTCTTGTGGTTAATCGAGGTGTTGAAATCACGCTTGTTGTTTCAGACCCAGGCCTTCCAGATACAGATGGAGATGGATTGTCTGATTTCTTAGAATATTCTTCACTTTGTGACTCAGGATCTAATGCTTCTAATCCAGATACCGATGGCGATGGATTAGATGACCAATTTGAAGCAACTGGTGGCGGTGGCACTTTACAATGGCCTGTTGGCAGTGGTGAAGCATACACCACAAGTCCTTGCGCTTTTGACACAGACAATGATGGTTTAGAAGATGGTGAAGAGGTAATTATCGGTAAAGATGGGTTTTTGACCCATGCTAATAATTCAGATACAGATGGTGATGGATTAAAAGACGGTAATGAAGTTCTTTACATTCCTCGACCATTCCAAGAGCAAACTCATCCATTGGTTAATGACACAGACGGTGATGGAATGCTAGACGGATGGGAGATGCAAGTTCAATCCGAAGAAGATAACACTAACTCCCATAGTTTATGGGTAGCAACAAGTTCTTGGAATCTTCCTAATTGTGTTCCATCCCAAACCAATAATTGTGCAAAAGATCCTGGTGGATACATTTGGATCAATAGCTTAGGTGGCTTTGTGCAAGAAAAACAATTTGAGGTATCAGAAATGAATTTGTCAGGCTTTAGCGTTCCAAATAATCCATTTTGTGATTGTAATGGTAGATGGGCACTTGATCCATCAGATCAGTCTAGCATAAGCCGTCTTCCAGATGCCACTTATGATATAGACAATGATTCATTGATGAACGGTGCTGAGGCACCAGACAAATGGAATACAAATCCTGTCGACAAAGATTCTGACGGAGATTTGTTGTTTGATGGTTGGGAAGTAAAATATTCACAGTACGCTATCGAATCAGGTTTAGTTGACAATGCTAGTTTGTCAGCATACGGTGCTAGAGGGGTACTAGACCCCTCCATGATTGATAGTGACCTTGATGGTATTGATGATGGACAAGAGGACCCAGATGAAGATGGATTGAACCAAACTGGTTTACTCAAGAGATACTGCCCAGGCTATGATGATCCTTCTAATGCTGAATGCCACATTGACATTAATACTCCTGATGGTAAACAATTCTATGATAATTTAGCCAATTATACCAATTATGAAGAAATGCAGAACAATACCAATCCTGTATCAAATGATACTGACGGTGATGAATGGAATGATGGGCCAGAAGTCTATTTCCAAGATCATGATAGTGACGGCATGGCAACAGGCTGGGAATATCACTTTGATTTCGATCCATATGATGCAGCTGATCGTATGTTCGATACCGATGGTGACGGACACGTAAATTATTGCGAATACAAATGGGATACCAATCCAAGAGACCCGATTAGTTTCCCTGGCCAAGGTGAACTTTGCGACCCGTTTGCCTGATTAATGAACATACAGTGAGAAACTTCTTGACTGACACTACTTTGTTATAATCATGGGCAAGCGTATTGTGACGATGACGTGTACAATGATCATTGTCTTTTCTATGCTCCTAAGTAATACATCGGCAGAAATCGGCAAGGGTAACCATAATACATCTGAAGATTTGACCATAAACCAAACTGATGGAGGACATTTTATTGAATATTTGAATCTAAGTGGCTCATCAATCTTTCCAGCTAGTGAATTGAGGTGGTCCATTTATGAAATATCACAAGGTATTGAAAATAGTGCGGAATCAATAAATGAATCGAACATTTTTGAAAAAGTAACAATTGAAAATGATGTATGGTATTGGGAAGTTTCTATTTATGTCGGTCAGCTTAATTGTACGTGTGATTTTAACATAATGCATGAATCCCAAAATCATCATCACCAAAGTACAATCATAGTATACCTTGGTGAGTCTAACCACTTCCCTATCATCGAAAGTATTCTTTCTTTCCAATTACCCAGTGATAGTTATGATGTTGTCCTCAATTATGCCGTTACATGGCCAATTAGTGAAGATGAACCATTAGATGCATTAAATATTTCAATGTTTAAAGCAGAAATTTGCCAATATTCTGGAGAGGCATGCGTTAGCAGTTCGTTTAGCATAGAATTGCCGTATACAGTGTTAGATGATGGATTATATATGATACAAATCAGCCAGGAAGAAATTGGCTTAAATGATGGAAATTGGTTATTTGATATTGTATTTAGAGACTCATATTTGAGAATTTCTAATCTACACAGCAAAGTGTTAACATTCGATACAAACCCCCCAAATGTCACTATTTTTGGAAATCAAAATATTACTGAAATGAGTCAAACAATATATTCAATTCTAGTTGATGATGGATATGATAGCTCCTCAGTAGCCATTACTTGGACACTCACTAATCCAGAAGGTGATACCAGAGCATTATTTAATAGTGAAATCATCGATGATTATAGTGCTAAAATATCGTTTAATGAATCTGGAAATTGGAGTATCAATATATTGACCATCGACTCGGTTGGTCATTATACTAGAATGTCACATATTGTGGATGTAGAGAATACTCCTCCTGTGATTGCTATAGATTCTACAGAAGAAGTTGCAACAGATATGAGTTTTGATATTGCCAATGACTGGTATCTGGATGCGTCTGGTTCTGTTGACACAGCAAACGATCAAGTAAATTTAATGTTCCAGTGGTACCTAGATGAGACATTGATTTACAGTGGAAATAACCTATCACAGAGTGTGCTAACTCAACCGGGCTCATATGAGCTCAAACTGATTGTCACAGATGATGACGGTGATTCTGATGAGTATCTATTATCCCTGACCCTAAAACAATATTCTGAGACTAACGAAGACGCTTCTTTTAGTCCAATTATTGTTGGTTCAATTTCACTTATTGTATTTTTAATATTGATATCACTAATTTTTACTGTAAAGAAGTCTAACGGTGATTTTAAATTACCTAAGTGGAAAAATTAGACTCAAGCAAGGATTGAATAGGGTAAAACTGTTGGGAGTATTATGTTTGAGAAGATGTTTGCAAACCTTGGCAAGATGCCAGAACCTATCTCAATTGAAGAATATATTTCAAGACAAAACGAATTATATTCAACATTTCAATCATCTGATGTGTTAATTCTGTGCTCTTCTCCAGAAACTATTCATTCTAACGATGTTCATCACCCTTACCGAACTCAGAGCAATCTCCTATACTTAACCGGGTGGACAGAACCTGAATCGATAATGTTCGCTACTAAGGCTTCAGGGACTTGGAAAACCCACCTCTTTGTTCAACCAAAAGACACTTTAAAAGAAATATGGGAAGGCAGAAGACCTGGTTTAGAAGGTGCAGAAAAAAATTGGCCAGTTGACCAAGCACATTCAATTGATGATGTTGAATCAACTTTAATTGATATGCTTTCAAAAGCCAATCGAGTATTCCATAGAATGGGTATTATGACGTCTATGGACGAATTAGTAGTTTCTTCAATCAAGAAGCGAGATCGAGCAAGACAAAGATTAGGCACAGGTCCAATTTCTGTCGAGGACCCGAGTAACAAAATAGCAGAGATGCGGTTGATTAAATCCGATGCTGAAATTGCGCAAATGAAATATGCTTCCGATGTGTCTAGTTTGGCTCATATTACCGCAATGCGTCATGGCGGTAATAATGCAACTGAAAATCAACTTCAATCAGTAATTGAAGGATTCTTTCGGTATGCTGGAACATCGGGTTGGTCATATCCATCTATTGTTGGAAGCGGAGAAAATGCGACAATCCTTCATTATAAAGAAAATAATTCACCATGTAAAAATGGTGATATCGTTCTAATCGATGCTGGAGCAGAATTTAGAGGCTATGCCGCAGATATTACTCGTTCCTGGCCAACTAATGGAAGTTTTACCGAACCACAAAAAGAACTGTACCAAATTGTATTAGATTCTCAAATTGCGGCCATTAATGAATGTGTTCCAGGTAATCCTTACACAGCTCCACACGAGGCGGCTAGGAGGGTGTTGGCTGAAGGACTAATAAAAATTGGAGTTATATCTCAAACTTTAGAAGATGCATTGGACAGCAAATCTGGCCAATTAAAGGATTGGTATATGCATAACACAAGCCATTGGATTGGCCTAGATGTACACGATGTTGGTGTATATTTGCCAAATGGTGAACCAAGAACACTACAACCTGGTATGTGTTTGACGATTGAGCCTGGATTATATTTTGGCGCTTGGAGACCAGATGTTGATTGCCCCCAACGGTACTCAAATATTGGGATTAGAATTGAAGATGATGTTTTGATTGGAGAGAATGGACCAATAGTGTTA
Organism: uncultured Candidatus Poseidoniales archaeon; assembly: GCA_964015895.1. Lineage (GTDB taxonomy): Archaea > Thermoplasmatota > Poseidoniia > Poseidoniales > Poseidoniaceae > MGIIa-L1. Next base: position 2,793 of record CAXHFO010000017.1, on the reverse strand, counting down.
ACCGAAAGATGTCCCAAAACAATCACTGAAATAGAATCAATTGTAGGAAAAGCTATCTAAGTGGTTAACATGTCTTGGAAGTCTATTCTTCAGCGTCAGCAAGAGTGGTCTAAAGATAGTAGCGCATTGTTCAGACTCTCTGTAGATGAGGCTACAGAACTATACGAAAATGCACCTTTGCATGAACTTACTCTTGCGGCGAACTTAAGGAGGCAACAAATACATTCAGGTGGAGTTGTGACTTATCTGGTTGATAGAAACATAAATTACACCAATGTGTGTACAATTAATTGTCAATTTTGCTCATTTTACCGACCTCCTGGACACGATGAAAATTATACACAATCCTATGAAGAAATTTCACAAAGAGTAAATGAATTAGAAGGCATTGGTGGATCTCGTATCTTGATGCAAGGTGGAGTAAATCCCTCACTTAAATTTGAGTGGTATGAATCATTGATAAAGCATCTTGTTGAAAACCACCCTACTATTGATTTAGATTGTTTCAGTCCTATTGAAATTGAAGGGATAGCAGAAGTTGCAAACCTGTCAATTCGCGAAGTTTTGACAAGACTTTGCGATGCAGGGATGGACGGACTTCCCGGAGGCGGTGCAGAAATGCTAGTTGATGAAATAAGAACTGATATATCGCCAAAGAAAGGTTCTCCAGATAATTGGCTAAACGTTATGGAAACGGCTCAATCCTTGGGAATGACCACAAGCGCAACAAATGTTTTTGGCTTTGGCGAAACGTTACGCAATAGAGTTCAACATATGGATCGAATAAGAGATCTTCAAGATTCATCACTGCATGATTATGGCAATGGTTTTACTTCATTTATCGCATGGCCAGTTCAACTTGAAAGTAATACATTTGGCAAGCGTAATCGTGGGCAAAATAAGTATGTCTTGGGAGCCGGGCCTACTGAATACATACGACATATTGCCATTTCACGACTTTTTTTTGACAATATCGACAATATACAAGCCTCTTGGCCTACAATGGGATTGGGCGTTGCACAAATGGCTTTACTTGCAGGTGCTAATGATGCTGGGTCTACAATGATGGAAGAGAATGTTGTCTCTGCATCAGGTACCACTAAATTATCTGCTTCAGAAATTGAATTACAAAATACAATAATTAGAGCTGGATTTATTCCTTCTAAGCGGGATAGTAAATACAATCATTTGTCGACTATAATTAACGATAGTGCTGATAGAGAATACCCATCACCAATACCTTCCCAAGTTTCTTAATTCAACTGAGGGACATTGGATGGTTTGTTTCAGTTCGCCCGCTATTCACTGTTGCAGTTGTTTCAGTATAGTTAGATGAATGCTTTACTTTTAATGGCTGTACCCAAAGTAATTCTGACTGATTTTCTCTTTCAATAACCACAATTAACTCCCAGTGAATTCTGATGAGGGAAGAAAATATTGTACCCGGCCATTTACCACTAGGTGAGGATATAGTAGTCGTGCCATCACCTAATGGTATTATTTCAGATTGGTTCATTATCCTCATTGGTTTCAAAAACAATCCACCTTTGATTTCATTAGTTTGCATTGGTAGATCTTCTCCCCCACCGGTACCATCATCAAGATCAACAGTCCAGTGGTGAGGTAATTCTGTTGTCAAACCCGGTGCTGGCTGCCCGTCAGCATCACGGCCTAAAATTTCCATCAATTTATCTCTGCGAGGTGGTAAAACTCCAACTCGCCACAAGATGTGTTTCTTTCCCCAAGTTTGATGCTCTTCTGGAAAATCAATTTCAACAACTAAATTTTCTCCGGATGTGGTGTCAGAGTGAAATATTATTTTTGGTTCAAGTGGTGGAGATGTGAGAAATTTTCTTTGCTTTATTAAATCAGAGAAGTTAGCTCCTACTCGCATTATGATTGGTACAAACAAAATGGGCACTACTATTAAGGCCAATAATGGATAGTCAAGCAATCCAAATCTAACCCGTTGAGTGCCAATACTGGGTATTCCCCAAACACTCAATATCGGTTCAAAAAATAAGTAAGATAAGGCAACTAAGAGAATTATTACTGAAAAGTTCATTATTTTCCTAGCTTGTGAATGTATGACATTAGGAGTCAAATACCAACCTGTTCTTTGTTGGTGAACTACTGACCCTTTAGGCACTGCTTCGTTCATTTCCTGATTATGCGCTTTATTCAATTTCAAAGTCTCACCTTGGTAAATATATCTTCGCTCAACTAACCAAGATTTTTTGTTGCCAATTCTAAATGGTGGTGGCATATCTGCAACCATATTATCTGCTTCTTCTTTGGATATTTGACTGGCTAACTCGGTTCTTGATACACCAATAGGCAATAACTGTGGTTGAAATCTGTAACTTTCAAAAGGGGGGTATCTTATACGTTCCTCCAATAGTAAGTCATCCATATGAATCACTCAACTAAATATTAATTTCATTCCAGCTTTCAAAGCCATTTTTCTAAATGCTGGTACTTTCCTTAGCAAAGCCATTCCTAGCGGTACAGGTTTTTCGATATCCCCTATTTGATTTATCAAATTAATGATTTCTGGTTTGGCAAACTGCTCAAAATTATGGTCCAATTCTATGTCTTCACAATCACTAACTAGCAAATTGCGAAGGGCTCTAGCCCTATTTTGGTCTTTTTTCATCTTTTCAAAGTGTGACTTAGCAATGTGTTTTAGATTTGGCTCAGTCAAATTATTGGAATCAATTGCCAAAGATAATTTATCCACGATTCCATTTCTGTCTCTTATACACATCTGACGCTGCCGACGAAGGTTCGAGT
>CAXHFO010000016.1:0-15803 GCA_964015895.1 uncultured Candidatus Poseidoniales archaeon | reverse complement strand
GCATCAATCCTTGTGGGTGGGTGATGGCTGTGTTATTTAATTGTCAGTTATAGACTGAGAGATTGTTAATTGATATTTTCGTGCACTGTACTCAAGGCTTGCAATACCTGGCAAGACCCTGCCGGCTAGATAATTCAAACAAGCTCCTCCACCAGTTGATAGATGGCCCATTTTAGCAGATAAGCCCCGATTCATGATTAAGGTAGCAGTATGCCCTCCTCCGACAACAACATAGCCATCAGATTCAGCGCAGGCGTTCAATATTTCAATCGTGCCTAGAGCAAAATCAGTAAGTTCGAAAACCCCTGCCGGCCCGTTTAGAATGATTGTACCTGCCGATTTAATGGCGGCTGAAAGGGTCATTGTTGAGTTGATTCCAATGTCAAAAATCGGTGCAGCAACAGGTAATTCCGCTAATGTCAAATCCACCCGGTTATCTTCAATATTTGCTGCAAGGTCAGTTGGCAATTTTATTTTGTCAGCAAAATCATTCAGCATTGATTTGGCAGTTTCTACTGTGGAGTGATAAGAATCGCCTAGTTCTCCAACCAAAAAATTATGATTCAATTCACCAATATCTATTCCTGAATATTCAATCAATAAATTTGCCACTCCGCCAGTGGCCCACACTTCATCAGCGATACCTTTTCTCAGCATATTGTCAGCAACAGATATTGAATCCTCAACTTTAATTCCGCCAACCACTGCAATACATGGTCTACGTGGTGATTCTAAAGCCGCATCAAGACCATCAATTTCCCTTTTCATCAATTCTCCAGCCACACACGGTAGTGTATGGGTGAAGCCAACAATAGAGGGAGAGTTTCTGTGAGAACAGGCGAATGCATCATTAACAAAGACGTCGACAACGCTAGATAGTCGTTGGATTATTTTTGTCTCAGACATTGCTAGAAAGTCGCCTTTGGTCGATACTTCTTCTAGATCCATTCTTACGTTATTGAGCATCAAGATCTCTCCGTCAATCAGGCTTTCAATTGCCTGCATTGCCTTTTCACCGTGGATATCTTCGACCCATTTGACATTACGGCCCAATATTCTGCCCAATTCCCTTGAGTGGCCAAGAGTGTTGGTGAAGTCTTTTTTACCAGGTCTAGATTGGTGGGCTAACAAAACAACTTTCGCTTTTGTAAGTAGATTTAATGTCGGTACTATCGCCTTTATTCGCGTATCATCAAGAAACTCTTGACTTTTGGGTTGTAAGGGACTATTGATATCAACTCTTACCAGCACAGTCTTGCCTTCGACATTGATGTCGCGCAAGTTTAACACTTGTGCCATGTTACTCCCAACAGCAGGCAGTTTTTGATTTATCGTCTGCTGATTTTGCCATAATAGGGCATAAATTCACAGGAAACTCAGACATCATCGGTTAGAGTTTTCAACATCTAGTACGACCCATAACCATGTCGTCATGGTCAACCGAGGATTTGCTGGGACCTGAGGGCCAAGATTGGCGAGTGCCGGTTAGTGAACTTGAACAACGGATTAGTAAACTAGCGAATCTGTTGCAAGAAAACAATCTACCAGGGGCATTAATTCAAAGCCCAGTTGACTTGTACTACTACGCTGGAGGGCGGCAAAACGGGGCTTTGTTTATCCCTGCCACCGGTTCCAAAGCCAGCATAGATTCTGGCGGCGATGGTAGTACTTTCTTTGTTAGGCGGTCAATTAAGCGAGCAGAATATGAGGCTGGAGGCACGGACGCCCCCATTAACATCGGAAAATTTCCTAGTTTGCGGATACTTGCTGAGACGCTTGCCAACATGGGGGCAGAAGCTAGTCCAGCATTACAAAAAGGCGAACTGCCAGCAGACTTCCATGAGAAATTCGCATCAGTGTTGACTCCTTTAGGGAAAACAGCTGACTGCACTCAATTGATTCACTCACAACGAGAAGTAAAATCCTCTTGGGAATTAGCCATGATGCGCGAAGGGGCTTTAGTGCAACAAGCAATGTTTGATTCGGTTAGGAAAGAAATTTCTACAGGTAAAACCGAATTAGAATTGGTTGCCGCTGCTGAAGCAATTAGTAGAGAAAGTGGATTTGGCGGCAATATCCAAATGCGCCGATTTCCATTACAATGTGATAGAGCAGTAATAGTTTCAGGCAGAGCTGGAGGGATTCCATCGTTTTTTGATTCAGCAATAGGTGGCACAGGTGCTCACCCGTTAGCTGGAATGGGTTCAGGATTCAATAAGGTAAAAGAAAACCAACCGATTCTGGTTGACCTTGTTCATGCTCACAGAGGTTATGTTGTTGATGCTACTAGGATGTTTAGTGTTGGTAAATTAGACGATATTTGGTTGCAGAGACTAGATGATATGGTTGAAGTCAGTGACAAAGTCGTGAGTTCACTTGGCCGTGGAGATGATTGTTCAACGGCATGGGAGCTTGGCTCACAATTAGCTATCAACATGGGCCATGGCGAACATTTGATGGGCATGAATCCAGATCAAAGCAAATTCTTAGGTCATTCAGTTGGTTTACAATTAGACGAAACTCCTGTTGTCGCACAAGGCTTTGATCGACCATTACCAAATAATGGGGTCATGGCGATTGAGCCAAAACTGGTCTTTACCAAAGGCAGTATTGGCATTGAGGATACTTGGTTAAAGACAGAAAGTGGACTACAGCGCCTAACATTATCTGATAATAATGAATGGTTAATCAATTGCTAATAATGAAAAGCATCCAATGTAAGGCCCTCATATGCCGGCTAAACCATATTCATCAGGTCACATCGGAGCAGTTGCTGCCAATTTCACGCAAATGCGTTTATCTGGTGCGGTAAAAGAGCAATTAGTTGCATTATTGTGTGAAGAATTAGACCGTTTAGTTCCAACTATGGAATCAGAAACTCTAGCCCAAGACCCAGAAAGAAAAACGTTGGATGATCCTAATCGCACACGACTGAATTATAATCGAACTAGGGAGTTGATGATCGATAGAATCAGTAATATTGATTCTGTTGGCTCTGCTGCAGTTCAAGCAGGAATTGAACACGTTGAGACTCATTTGGCTAAGATTTTGAAACACGCAGAGGCAGCAGCAGAAAAAGACCGAGTTGCCACAATTAAGCCGAGGCACCTAGAAATTGCAGTGTCTGGAATGGGTCTTAATTCTGATGACGAGGAAGATGAGAGTGACACAATCGAAGAATCTGAAACGTTGATAGTTGGTCAAGGAGGCGGAGTATTAACCCGCTCTTCCTTGCTTTCTTTGGCTAGGACACACGCTAAAATGCCAGTTACCGATGATGCAATCGAAGAATTAATTGACACCTATTACATGGTAGTTGAAAAATTAGAGTCAGATATTAGAAGTCACGCACAACTTGGCGGCAATCCGGTTCAATTCATCGAATCGATCAACCGTATGAAGACTTTAATGTCACTTGGCTGGATGCGCTCAATGCTAATCAAAGCAGCTACGAATGCTCGTGAGCGTGGCTACAAGCGTATTGATATTGAACAAATAGTTCATTTAGATCCATATTGAAAGTCAGTGGATTTGTTAAAATACTTCTTTCATGAGGTCGACAGGAAGAGGTCTTACCATGATAGGCGAAGCAGCACCAGAATTTACTTTAAAAAATACATCAAAAGAAGCAGTCTCGTTAGCAGATTACCTAGGAAAAACAGTAGTTATCGCCTTTTATCCAGGAGCTTTTACTGGTGTTTGCGATAAGGAAATGTGTGCTTTTCAAGATAATCTTGCTAAGCTTAACGGTTCATCAGCTACCGTTATTGGTATCAGTGTTGACTCACCGTGGGCTAATGCAGAATTTGCTAGAAAGTACAACCTAGAGTTCGAACTATTATCTGATTTAGACCGCACAGTGGTTGAAGCATACGATGCCAAGTTTGTCGGCCTTGGTGGACTGGAAGGCTATGTTTCGGCCAACAGGGTCGTCATTATAATTGACAAAGAGGGCTTAATCCAACACCGCTGGGTTGCCGAAAATCCCGGTGTTGAGCCAGATTATGATGCCATTGTTACTCTGGCAGAATCTCTTTGAGACAGAGTATTAGCCTCAAAGGACTGATTGGATGGTTAACTCGACAATCATTCTGTACGCTTTTTTTGCTGGTTTTGTAGCAATTTTAGTCACCGTTTCAATCGAGAAATTTGGCGGCTTTATTGGTGGAGTATTAGGTACAGTACCATCAACTATAATCCCGGCAGCAGCGGGGGTTTATGCTATTGATGGAGGGGAGTCGCTAAGATCTAGTATGTCTGTAGTGCCGCTTGGTATGCTGATTAATGGTCTGTTTCTTGGAGTATGGATATTACTGCCAAATCAAATCAAGCAAGAAAAACTCAAACTACCACTTACAATAATCGCCTCATTATCAACTTGGGCAATTCTTGCTTGGTGTGGTTTAATGATCGCAAGAAATGCAACAGACAGCCTAGTTAGCGAATTACAGTTTGCTATAACCGGTTTAGTAGCCTTAGCAATACTGGCTTTCTTCTTCAACATAAAGAACAGAGAAGCACCAGGGGGTAGCAATAAAGTTCCGTTAATGATTCTTTCAATGCGAGGTATCGCCGCTGGACTAGCCATTGGGGCTTGTCTTGTGTTAGCAGATAGCGGTCTGCCATTTATTGCTGGGCTAGCCAGCGCATTTCCGGCCATTTTTCTAACTAGTATGGTCGCACTGTGGATTTCTCAAGGCTCTCAAGTACCTCAGGGCGCTGCAGCTCCAATGATGCTGGGAGGAGCTAGCGTTTCGGTATACGCAATCATTGCCATGTGGTCATTACCGGAATTTGGCGTTGTGCTCGGTTCGGTTGTTGCTTGGTTTGCCTCGGTAATTCTTTGGACTTTACCGGCTTTTACCTTGCTGAGGCGCCATCGGCTAGCCGCCTAGAGAGCCTGTGTTGCTAAGTATTGAATTCTTGGCCTACTCAGACAATTTCTCTTCTATCTCAGACAGACGCATCTCGTTTAGACGCCCTTCTGCACTGGCTAATTCTTGTTGACAGAATTCTAACAACTTAGCCCCTTCCTCATATAATTTCAACGTCTCATCCAACGCTATTCCACCGCGCTCCAAATCTGCAACGATTTCTTCTAAACGCTTAATTGCAATACTATAACTCATTTCTTCACTCATTTTTTCCACTCTCTTTTGTTATTTCTTCAACTGTAGCCTTAGCAGTTCCATCTGCTAATGCAAGAATTATATTTTGACCCTTATTCAAGTCATTAGTTCTCGAGATAATTTCACCACTTTCATTTGAAATCATACTGTATCCTCGCTGTAAAACATTGTTTGGATGAGCCGAGTTAAGAGTAGATGCAAATACTGCAAGCCTAGTCTTCTCTGCAGCAATACTTTGTTGTGCTGCTAACACCATGATATTACCTAAAGATGCTAATTTCCTCCTTGATTGGCCAAATTTATTGATTACTGCTGTAGTCAACCTGTTTGATAAATCGCTAATCTGTTGATTGGCATTGTATACTCCTTGAAGTGGCGCATTGAGCAATCTGGATTGTAAAAGAAGTAAGTTATTGCGCCAATCGACAAATAATCTGGTTGTTGCATCAGTGATGCGGAGTTCAAAGTTGAGTATCATCATTTGATGTTGATCAAATTCAGGAACTAAACGCTCTATCGCATTAGAGGGAGTCGATGCCCTCAAGTCAGCTACTAAATCAGCTACTAACATGTCTGACTCGTGTCCAACAGCAGAGATAACGGGTACTGCAGAAGCAATTATCGCTCTGGCAACCGGCTCGAGATTAAACGCCCACAAATCCTCAGGAGACCCGCCGCCTCGTCCAACTATAATCACATCAACAGGTGGTTGATTAAGCCGTTTGGCGACCGCAAAATCAGCCAACTTACCTGCTGCAAGAATACCTCTGACAATTTCATTAGCAGCAGAATTTCCCTGAACTGTAACTCCGATGACCGTTCTTCGAATTCCAGGCCAACGGTTTTCGGCTAATCTATTCATATCAGCCAGTGCTGCTGAGCCAACACCAGTGATTATTGCTATGTGTTTTGGAATTGCTGGTAGAGCCATTCTGGGCCGATCTAACATCCCTTCTGAGCGCAGCAATTCAATCAACTGCTTGCGCTGTTCTTCAAGAACTCCTAGCTTGTTAATTGGCTCAATTCGATTAACGATTAATTGTATTCTTCCAGCCTTGGCATAGAGGTCTAAATTAGCGATAACAACAACGACACTTCCCTCTTCAATACTTGAATCAATAGTACAACGGCCTTGCCAAATCACTGCACTAATTTGCCCATCAGAATCTCTGAGTGTGAAGTAAGTGTGGCCACTCGGGTAAGATTTCCACTGAGTGATTTCTCCTTTGATGACTTGATTTTGAAATAAATTATCATTACGAATGGTCGACCTAATCAAATTAACAAATTGGCCAACAGGGATTGGCCCAGTAGTTAATTCACTCTCGCCCCTCACAAATCTATTAAGCAGTCACAGGTTCTTGAATATGTGCGAACAATTGTTCAATCAATTTATTGATTATCTGCTTAGTCATTCTTCTCTTTATTCAATTCACGTCTTTGACGTGTTTGGAAACTTTGTCGTAACTCAACCTCATTGAGTTTTCTCCTGATTTTATTTCTAAGAAAGCGCACAACAATAATCACCGCAACAATGTCAACAACCAAAATAAACCATTCAGTCGCACCCCAATTTTCAAACATAACAATCATCACAATGGTGGTCGGATATCGATATCACAATCGGTAGTTGGACAGCCAATACAGCCTAGACGGGCTGCTTGCTCTATTAGATAATCATCAAGCCCGGGGGGAAGTATTTCAGGAACTGGAATCTTACCACTGATTAGTGTTACCAGACAAGTTCCACAGGTTCCAGAAGTGCAGTTAGTTGGCAAGTTAATACCAGCAGATTCAGCGTGCTCAACCAGAGTTTCACCGATAACTAATCTGGTTTGGCCAAGTAATTTTGCCCCTTGCATAAATCTCACAAGTTTGAGCGTCTCTCCAACACTCTCCGTCATACCATCGCCTCAACGTACATCTTTGTGACGTGTCCAACGGCCAGTTTGTTTATTGAAGTATAACCCGGCCTTCTTCATCCACTTGTTGAACTTAGTAGCACCAGCACCGGTTCTTAGGATGAAGTCTTCTCGATCTTCTTGTGCTTGGATGTAATCCTTAGCAGCCAATGTTTGATCGATCCAATCATTGATGTCCATCAATCCACCGCCAAGAGTACTTTCCTCTACCACTCGGCTCATCTCATCAGCGTCAGATCCTGTTTGAGCGAGGTCTTGCTTAATCATGTCATTTACTGAAGAGAAGTCCATTGCCGCAGGTTTAGGCGGTACTGAGTTTCTCGGTCGCTTGTTTTCATCAATAAATATACGGTTACCGTTTACCAAACGTTGTTCAACATTAGCAGCTAAATCTGGCGTGAAATTCTCTTCACACTCCCAACAGATAAACGTCCATTCGTTTGGTTTATCTTGGTCTCTAGCTTGTCTAGGGTCCATTTCGTCACCGCAAAGAGGGCAAGCGTGGAAAATCAGTGCAGGAACAAACTTTCTCCTGAAATCAACAATATCTTGAGGCGTCCCCTCAAGTTCTAACATCTCATGATCTCTAGCAGCCTCTAAGCCTCTAGTTTCTAGTTGGTCTCTTATCTTGACTTTTTGATCGTCTTTCCCCTCGTCGTAGAGATTGTTTTCTAATTTAACAATTAATTCGACAGTTTTACCTAAACGATTCATTATCAATTTCTTACCGCGGAAAGCCTCAACTTTTGCAATTTTTAACCGCTCTTTCTGTTCGGCTAATTCAGTTAGTACGTCTTTTTGTTTACGCTTAAATTTAATTTCTTCAATTTTAGAGTCGACTTTCTTTTCTGGTGCTAGAACCGATGCTAAGAACCGTTCTTTACCGTGGGAAGAGTGAGCTGAATTGATAATCGAAATGACACCATCAGCGATATCTGGCTTTAGTGCATAGTTTTCAATCAACATATTGCGGTCAATTTTCTTTAAATCACCAATTTTTAGTCCGGCATCGGCTAACTGCTGGGCTGTAGTATCATCAATTCCACGCCTTAATAGTGCAAGATATGTGTCTTTCTTTGCCATAGCATCCCCTCCGACAAGTCCTGCCCAGTAGCCACTCCTAAGAAAAACCTCTCCCCAGTAAATTTGTTAAAAACCATCAAAACATTGGCGATAAACGGTAGATTGAGGTCAAGTTTAGACGTTGTCTTGGATTTTTTCCAAATCTTGACAAAACCCTATCCAATCATCAAAATCAAACTCTTCAGGTCGGGCGTTCATTCTTTCATCATCAGACAAACTTGAAATCGCCAACTTCCATCGAGCAGAATACCAATTAGGGACCCTATTTAGTCGGCGTGGAATAGATTTGAGACTAGTGCGGATTTTCTTTCTTCGTTGTTTGAAAGCTTGATGGATTACTTGTTTAACAAGGCGCTTATCACAATCAAATTGTTCATGGCTAGGGACCATTTCGATAAAGCATGAATTTACTTTTGGATTTGGACTAAAGTTATGCGGCGGTACTTTTTGCAACATCTCGGATTGCCAATCCAATAACGCAGTCATCCCAAGGGAACCAACATCCGATTCATACTCCATAACTAGTCTTTCAGCAAATTCTTCTTGTACCAAAAGTATGACTTTTTGTAACAAGTTTGATTCATTATTGCGCAGATATTTGGTCAGCAACTCTACCAAGGGCGATGAAATTTGGTAGGGAATGTTAGCAACAACTTTGGAGATTGAGTCGGGCCATTTCACCTGTAAAGCGTCTCCTGAAAGTAAACTCAGTTGACCTGAGGTAATTTCACTAGCAAATACTTTCTGCAGATGTTTTACCGCTCCTTCATCAATTTCAATTGCAGTTACTGTGCACCCTTGCCTCAACAATGCTTCTGTTAATACACCCGGGCCCGGGCCTATTTCCAATACATGGTCTTGTTTGACAATCGCCCCGTATTGTAGAGAAAGAGCAATTAAATCATCATTGATTAAGAAATGTTGGCCAAGAGATTTGTCATTATCCTGTTTACTACGTAGTAAATCGACTAGAGTTCTAGCGCCTCTCATGCAGATATTTGGTTAGCAACTCTACTAAGGGCGATGAAATTTGGTAGGGAATGTTAGCAACAACTTTGGAGATTGAGTCGGGCCATTTCACCTGTAAAGCGTCTCCTGAAAGTAAACTCAGTTGACCTGAGGTAATTTCACTAGCAAATACTTTCTGCAGATGTTTTACCGCTCCTTCATCAATTTCAATTGCAGTTACTGTGCACCCTTGCCTCAACAATGCTTCTGTTAATACACCCGGGCCCGGGCCTATTTCCAATACATGGTCTTGTTTGACAATCGCCCCGTATTGTAGAGAAAGAGCAATTAAATCATCATTGATTAAGAAATGTTGGCCAAGAGATTTGTCATTATCCTGTTTACTACGTAGTAAATCGACTAGAGTTCTAGCGCCTCTCATGCTGTCACCGGTAACAGTAATTCTGTAAGTCGCGGTTGTAAGTTTCTATCACCAATTTCGGCAACAAAACGCTTAGACAGCAATTCTGCTGCGTCTATGGTACATGATTCGTTGAGGTGCTCAATACTGGTAAAACCGCCTGATCCTCTTACCTCAACCATCTGCAACGCCTTCTTTTTCCCAATGCCAGGTAATAGTTCAAAGGCATGTTGTTTGAGTGATAAAGGCCCGGCAATGTTGAAAAACGCCTTGATGAAATGGGCCGCTTTTTCTTCGATGAACAGTTGAATAATTAGTGGTAAATCGCTGGTCGCCGAATTAGACAGCAGTTCCACTTTTGCCATGCCTAGAATATCTCCAACGTCGGTACGCTTGGCTGCATCAACGCCGACATATATTCTGTCACCAGCAGAACAATTAGTATTCTTAGCGGCAAATCTACCAAGTAACATCTTGCTTTCACCAAATGCCACAATCACATTGGTTTGAGGATCGTTTTCGACAACTCTTGCCCAAACTTCGTCATCAAGCGGAGTTGGGCGACGTTGACGTTGTGGTCGGTCTCTTGAATTATTACCTCGACCTCTATTGCCACGATGTTTTTGTCCTTGGCGACGCTGATTATTTGGTCGTTGATTGGTTCTAGGCTTTTGTTCAACCTTTTTTGGAACATCCCTACGACCTTCTGCAGGTCTTGTTGGCAAATATTGTGAAGGCTTGGAATTACTCTTCTTATCAGTCTTTTTTGGAATCTTGACATTACGGTCACGACTGAAACCGCTCATAAAATCATCTCGGCCAGTATCATTCAAAGCCAATATGTTGCCTTACTGTGTCTAGGATCGTATTGATTTCGGAGTCATCAATAGCAATTCTCTTGGAGACTAATACTGCTTTTACATCGCTAGGATATAGTGGCATTAGTTCAGCAAGTTTTGCAGCTAGGTCTGGATATTGAGCAAGTTTGTCCATTTCAAGTAGGGCAGCCTTTAGAGTTACAAATACGTCAGGATTAGTCTTGTAGCCAACTCTGCCTTCGCTGGCAGCCCATTGAGCATGTTGTAGTGCAGCAACTTGTTCGTAGGTTAAGTCACCTCTTCTTTCTTGAGCTCCTTCAAGCATATCTCTTACAGTAGCAAAGTCAACAAATTTTTCTTCTTCGGTCAAGTAAATCACTCCAACGGTCGTAGATGTTCTGGTCTAGCAATAACAGTTTTTTGCATATTACCGTCTTTTACTGCAACAATCCATGCAACACCCTGTCTCTTCTGAATAAATCCGGTTCTGCCATTGAATCTTCTGTGCGGCATTCCACCTTGTTGACCACCATCTAGCACTATTGCAACACGATCACCAGTATCATAGTCATGTAATACACGACTGATATTCAAGCGACTACGTTCGCTTTTTCTCCTTCTTAGAATGCTTCGAGTTCTTACTCTCTGGCCCTTGGAACGCTTCATGGTTTTCGCCTCACTTTACTCTCACACAGCATAATGCCATCTTCGGAGCAATTTGCCGACCTACCAATCGCATATAAGCACCGCGACGAAAAGAAACGACTAAAATTTGGCAAATCAATCTGCGTGAATGTCTCCAACATCTAACCACAAAACCTCACATTTTGCCTTCAGTAGAGATGCAACGCTTGGCTGAGTGCGACCACTATCGCCATGCACGGTTTCTTTGACGTATGTACCGGATTCACAGCGCAAAGTGAATTCGACTTCTCTGGTACCATCCGCCATAACTTCTACCACTGGTTTGTTGACGTCGATTACATCACGTCTCCTAATTAAATCAGCTCTTCGATGGGACACACGGTCAGGAGTACGTTGATACAATTTTACGCCATGTAGTGACAAGATTGTCGAAATAATTGTCTCATCACTTGGTAATTCAAACTGGGCGCTGCCGGGAGCCGGCATAGCAAGGATTCGCTCAATTAACTCTGATTTTTTCCCCGTCTTTTTCAGGTTATTTTCAGCACAAATAGCTGCTAGTTCGTCTTTCTTCATTTTTGATAGTTCATCTTCAGAGGGCCCTTGTTGTTCAGTAATTATTTCGGTTGGTAACGGCTTAGTATTGTCTTTGCGCTTATCGCCTCTTCGATGCCGCTTTTTCTTTGATTTTTTATTTGCGTCCTTGGTTAAATCTAGCGGTGCGGTTAATATTGCATACTCAGATTCTTTCATCTGTTCGACTCTAAATCTGATGGTGTAGGATTTTTCTGCAGGTGTATCCTTAATCCTGACCACTTCGCTTCTGTTAGATGCTCGCAAATCAGTAACTTCGATTGAGCCATCCGCCTTTTCATTGATTAACTGCATCGCGTATTGGTAATCAAAATCTCTTACTTTTGGCTCCTTCATCTCGATCACAAATGGTCTGCCTCGACCCATGCACCTAACATCGATATCTTCTCTTCCCATGCCGTGGAATGAATGCTCCGGAGCATCAAAAACCTCGATTAAAGGGTTGCCGATTAAATCCTGAACACTTCTCAGGTATTGCAGTCCAGTGTGGTTGCAACGTTCACATCCTCGTCCTTTGCAGGCACGACATGGCCATCTCGTTTGAGGGATACCTCGCTCGAGTTTTCGATATCTGCCGTAGATATAATGAGACCTTACATCAAGGTCAACAGTAAGAGTCAAAACATCGATTAAGGCAAGAATATGTGGCTTTTCATTTACCAACTTTGCACCTTTCAGCCGAGCAGTTAAATTTCTCGCGATTTCAGCAACTAGTCCGGTTTTCAAACCATCAGAGCCGCCAGCACCGAAGCGCTTTCTTTGGTTATCTTCATCTTCAACTTGGTCTTTAGGAAATCTTGTACCTAATTGTAATCGTTTGATTTGATAAGGCTGTATTGCGTCATAAATTATGTCAGCAAGTAAGTCTGATTCTTCAAATAAATTTTCACACAGTGGGCAAAGTGGGATATTTACTCTTACATCTGCCAATTGTTTATTGGCGCTTACGACGGTCTCACGAATTTCTCGCCCAGACTCTTCAATTGATTGGCTAAACCGTTTCTTGCCGCCTAGCCGGCCTAGGCAATGGTCACAGCTCCCGATTCTGACCAAATGCTTCAGTCCGGCAGGATTGGGCGCGCGAGGAATCTCCTCCATGTGATTGCCTAGTTGTTCGGTGGGCGAGTCAAGTTGCTCCGGCTCATCATTTCCATCCTCTGTTGCCGTGGTTTCTTGTTCATCCCAAAGTGAATAATTAGTTTGTCCAAAGCCAGCACTGGCATATTTCATCCAATCCTCTTCATCCTCATTTTCCGACATTAAATTCACCACTGCCATGGGGCCAACCCCGGTGGAAGCAAGCCTTCCTCAAATCCTTCATTCATGAAGATAGCGGATAAAGACCGAATTACTAATGTTGTCTGGCCGCAATCCTATTCGCTTTCAATAAAAACTGCCTTTGGAGTTGAATTATCACGCATCAGCATTGCTAAAATTCCTAAGGCAGCAGTGGTCAAAACAAGACTTGCAACTAGAGATAATGCGATCATAGCAGCGGAATATATGCCAAAATTACTGAATAGACCCATTGGCGATAGGGCAATCACGCTGAATCCTGCAATATCTGATGCCGCACTACCAATTAGTGCCAAACTACAAGCGCCACCAACTGCAACTAATGCTTCATTGTGTGACTCACCCTTCTCCCGACTTTCTCGATACCGTTCGGTGACGTGGATACAATAATCGATACCTACGCCAAGCGATATTGTAGCAATGGTAACAGTCACGATATTCAAAGATGAACCTGCAGCATACATCAGACCGTATAACCATACCACAACTAATAGAATTGGTATTAGAGTAATACTGGCTTGTTTGAATGACTTAAAGCCGATTGAGAGGGTGATAAAAACGAACAGCGACCCAAGAATTAGCGAGGATTGCATTTCATTTTGCATAGCATCAGATGCGACGTATCTAGTGATTGGTCTGCCCGTTATCATCAACCATGTGAGTGGTTTATCCTCGGTTTGTTCGCCAGCCTCAGCAAATGTCCCGCTAGATAGGTTGGTGAACACTTCAAGATCGCGCCATAATTCCTCTAACCCTTCACCCATGCCGGGGAAATCTTCAGGAGAAGTCATACCAAAACGAATCAACATTCGTTCATATTCTGCTGGCTGCCCAGCAATATCTAACCAGGGTTTTAGGGGGTCAAGTTCTACTTTAGGTTTAATGTATAATTCAACAATACTTGGAGGAATATCAGGGATTGGGCCAGTTCCTGGCACTCCGTTTAGAACTAAGAAGCCGTAGAAGAAGGACAAACAGTCACGATCAGTCAAATCTAGTAACGGGCCTTCTCCATCATCAGAACAATTCATTCCGTGTCCGTCCATCGTAGAATTCCATCCTGCAGCCTCAAACGGTGTTGGATCTAGAACAAGGGAGCCTTGAGCAGCAAAAACCATTTCATCAAGCGCTAAAATGTCAATATCACCATTGGGTAGTTTAGTTATTTTATCTGCCACACCATCCGGTAAAATACCCATCTCAGTTCTGAAAATATCGATAGCAGCATAGACTTCAGGGTCAAGGACATCACCTTCTACCAACAGATAGGCCGGCTCACCTTCGTCAGCAAAACGTTCAGTCACGATTGCCACACCGCGAGCAAAGTCTGAACGCTCATCAAGGAAATCTTCGACACGGAAATCACCTTCTAACTGGGCCATACCTACAGCTGCTGGTATGGTAATCAATGCAGCGATAAGAGCGACTACTAACGAAGGTTTTGCCTTACCTGAAGTGGTAGTAATTTTACGCAATAAATCTTCAGAAACCAGATGAGTCATCTGCTTTTCAGTGATGTTTTTGTTTCGCTTTACCATCCATTCATCAACGCTTAAACGAATTAGTGGCACCCATAAACCAGTCAACAAGAAGGCAGATAATATTCCTAAGGCAGCCTCCACGCCAAAAGACCGTAATGCTGCGACATCGCTAAACAAGTTTGCAGCAAAGGCCGCCATAGTGGTTAGGGAGGTTAGCATAATAGCCCTGCCTACCCGTGTTAGTGTCACCTCAGTAGCGGTGATGGTGGTCGCCCCGCTTTTTCGCTCTTCTTTGTATCTGTGTAAAGCATGGAGCGAATCATCTATGCCTAAGGCAAGTACCAAAATTGGCAGTAAATTGGAGAATTGCGACCTAGCAATTATTGAAAAACCGAAAAATGATGAGAAATTAGCCACATGACCAATCATACCCTGCATCCAAAGTAATGCGGCACCTAGGGCGACGATGACTATGCCAACATCAGTCCATCTTCTCAGACTGACGTATAGCAAACCGACAATGACAATGCCCATCAATACAATCAGGCCAGCGCTTGATTGAAGTTCACGATTGACTTCGACATTTACCCCTTGTCCAACCAGTAAGGTGATTGTAGTACGATCGTTGGAGCGTAATTTACCTTCCAAATCCATGTAGGACCATTCGCTTGAACAACCACCACTTTCATCTTGTAATTCTTGACATACAGCCTCATCATATCTGGGCGGATGAACTACTAGTTTTCCATCATCAAGCCGGTATCCTCCAACAATTAACCCGTCGTCAGAAAAGTCGAGCGATTTTTCTTGGTGGGCATCTTTCCAAATCACTTCCCAACCCATTTCCTCTAGTTTGGCGCTATCATATTGCACCAAGAGCCAGGTTGATGATGCTGACCAGCGGCCACTACCGTTAATTCCGTTCAACCAACTTCCATCAAGTTGTAACTGTCCGCCAATCGATCCAGTTTGTAGTGAATTAATGTCTGGAAAGAAGCCTCTATCTAGGGACAACCAGCGAAGAAAATTATTTTCTGGCGCATTTGCCATGCGCACTGCGGCTAAGTCTATGTGGTCTTGAGTCACATTTACATCATCAAACTCTAGACATTCTAGAACACCACAATCACTCCAATTTGTTGGTGCTGGTGTTGGTATGCCAAGCGAGCTTAAGCCTGGTTGGGTAAGTATCGAAGTACCGTTCATAAAGCCTCGAAAAATATCTGACAAAGTCATTACTCCATTGTACTGATGGCCAGTCACATCGTTGACTAGCGGTTTGAGTGCAGGCGCTAACACATGATCGTTAACAATCTGCTTTTTAGCGTCTAATTCTCTTAGTACTGTTAGGTTAACAATACCTCCCTTTGGTGCTGAGATACCTTGCCATGGAACCCCAGATTCGACCATCTCGCCCACATCAGGTAGCGATGAATAATCTGGCGCACCATCGCTCATTGGTGGTA
>CAXHFO010000015.1:0-16658 GCA_964015895.1 uncultured Candidatus Poseidoniales archaeon | reverse complement strand
AAGAAGGCGAGAGTCATGAAAGTCTAGGTCTTGATGGCTCTGAACGGTATGATGTTCCGGTAACAAATGATGTCCAACCATTGCAAATGTTGACAATAACGGCAACAAGACTTGATGGCACCTCACTTAATTTTGAGGCACAAGTAAGGCTTGATACTCCTGTAGAAGTTGATTATTATCGTAATGGCGGTATATTGCATACTGTTCTGCGGCAACTAGCAAAATAACATCGCCAATTTGAAGGCAAGAAACTTCGAGGAATAACCATGGCGGAGTTGAAAGGATTTGTCCAATATCGCTTTCGTTCCGACGAAAATGACGCTGAGATTCTACTTCGTGGCGATGCTGATTGGGTGCGCCAAAAAGTATCGGAATTAGGTTTGCAGGGCGTTGGGTGGATGATGCCTTTGGGCTCGGAAGTAAAGGCATCAAATACCTCGGGAGTGTCCAGTAAAAATAAATCCGAGTCGTCAAATGAAATTGATGATGATTCATTAGGGGAGAAACCTTTGGACATGGGCCCTGAGCCAGACCCTTCAAGAATACCAATTGTCAGGAGGCCGATTGGTGAATTAGATTTGAGTAAAGAATTACGAGCCCTTGGGCTCGAGGATTTAACCAAACCCGATCCAATAGAGTTGATGGAGATTTTTTCAGAATTAGATGAGCCTTTGCCTGTTCAAGGAACAATGAGTATCGATCCAATGGCAGAAGCTTGGCTTCGTGAACTGATGAATATAGTAGTTAGAGATTATGGCTTTACTGCTCTTAAGACTGCAGATATTGAAGAAATCGCCAGTAGCAAACTTGGCAAGCGTGAGGGGACTGCATTAGAGGTTTGGTTAGAATCCTTATTCACCGCTGGCAAATTAGTCAAAGTCCATGGTGGAGATGCCGTAGGTTGGGGTCCATCACCCCGATGGTTAGCGGGTAAAGTCTGATTTTGAGCAAATAGATTTTATAAACACCTTTTCGGGCCACTGCGGGGCATGTGTGCTGTTTTGTCAAAGACAAAAGCCCAAAGGAATTAAAGTGGTAGTTATTATGGCTCAACAAGTGATGACGATGTTTTCCCAAGACAATCTCTTCAAGGCCCGCGCAAGAAGTATTCTGCTTTGTTTATTGATGGTATTATCAACAACTGCCGCTTTAGCAACTACAGCAAGTGCATCTCAAGCAAGAACGTATACCACTAATCGTGACCCACACGATGTTGCTATTGGTGATTTTAATTGTGATAATCACAATGATATTGCAATTGCCACAGACGGCACCCACACCATCACAGTTCTGTGGAATGATGGTAACGGCGATTTTTCTGAACGCCAAGATATTTGGGTTACTGCTAACCAAGACAGGAATGCTGATTGGGACGAATTTTCAAATGTACAATTTATCGAAGTTGGCGACTTTACCAACGACGGAGTTGATGACATAGTAATTTTCCAAAGAAACAATCCGTTCAAAACTAACGATGATGGCTCTCCAGCAGGCGAGCCTGGTAACGTAACTATCATTGAAAACGGCGGCTGTAACGAGAAGACTTGGTCTATTGGAGCAAGGTTTACTCACTTTTGGGCTTGGGACCTAGAAGTTTCTGATCTTAACGACGACGGTAATGATGACGTTATGGTATTAGACTTGCAAGCAGATCTTACCACACAAAGAGTCGTAACATATCTTGGCCCTATTACTTCCAATACCCAAGGTATCGTTACTAACCTAGGCCCGGCTCAACAAAATACCTACCGTGCATTTACTGCCGGAGATTGGGGCGAATCACAAGTTGGTGGAGGACTAGGTGGCGGAGGAACCTGTTTTGATAATGACATGTGGTTGCTAAGAAGCGAAGGTCTAGATTATGCTACAGGCCAGTCAACCAACCCGGGTCACGACGATAACGTTTCCATCGTTGAATTCAACTGCCAAACCAACACTTTCCCGCTGACTTACACTTTCAGTACAACTCCTAGTGTTGGTGAACACGTAATAAATATGCAAACTGAAACCTCATCTGATTTGGCAGTTGCCGATTTAGATGGCGACGGAGTTGCAGATGTATTGGCGCTTAATGACGCCGATATCGAGAATGTGACCTACGTTACATCATCCACCTCTGGTACTTGGACATCTCCTCAGAAGGCCTATTTCGGCCCTTATATCTCGTGGTCATTGACTGTCGATGATTTGAATGGAGACCAACAGCCAGATTTCATCAATCCAACCCTTGCTTATCAGCAGAATTCTACCGACTCTGCTGGCGGAACATCATCTAACTTTTTCCTAAATTATCCTACTACCATCCAGGTAACCCTTTCAGACGGTAATGGAGGTCATCTAAGTCCTTTATCATACGCTGCTGGGCGAAGACCTCACACAGCTGAAGTAGGCCAGTTGGCCGGAGGGCCAAATTCTGCACCAGACATAGTTGTTGCACACAAGAATTGGAGATTTGGTGGCTGGAGAGATAACTTTGGTTGGGACGGCCAGTATGATACAATTTCTGTAATTGAAATGGATAGCCAAGACCTGTCAGTTTCTGGCATCGAGATATCTCCGGTAGACCGTTCATTTGGTGTAGTTGGTGAAGGTCTTAGAGACATAAATGTAACAGTTACCAATACTGGAATGAATGTACTAAACGGTCAGAGCGCTACTTTAGACGTAGAACTAAAGGTTGTTGATGAACTTAATTCAACTAATCAGACCGTTTATGCTAATGATTGGGACTCGCCAGAAAACTTAGGAGTTTGTGGCTCGGGATGTACTTGGGATTACATCGATTATGTTGATGGTAATCACCACTGGTTTGAACAAACAACTCCTTCTAGCGGAACGGGGACTGATCCTGATGAATCACAAGCAGATTATTCTGCCAATTATCTAAATCCAACCCACTTCATGTGGTCAGGTGAAACAAAAACCAACAGCACAGGTGGAGAATGGACAGGATATGGCGCTAATTGGGATGAAGCAATGGTGCTAAAAGACGTTGATTTAACAGGTTCAGACCGTGCTTTCATGAGCGTTGAATTATTCCAAGATCTTGGATTTGGCGCTCTTGGTAGCGCTGATACCAACGGGTTTGTTGTTGGTGATGTCTGGGATGATCTAGCAATGATTGAGGTTGGTAGTGAAGAGACGGGATGGTCAACTATCAGTTGCCCAGTTACTGCTTACATAGAAGGTGCTTGCTGGTCACGTACCTCGATGTGGGGTGGATTTGACTTAGATAGAGTATTCAAAGAAAATGCCTATGGCGGATACGCAGAAGGGCTCTATTACTACGGAATATATTCCTTCAATACTTTCTATGGTTGGAATAATTTTACCGATGATGGACTTGGCACCTTCGATCTAAGCCCTTGGGCTGGAGAAACCGTTGACTTGCGTTTCAGATTTAGAACTGGTTTTGAGGGCTCAATCTCAGACGAAAATGAATCAACATGGACCGGGAACGATGGATTTGGCGTTGATAACTTGACCATCTTCAAACAGAATACAGCATTCTTCCCTAACGTGCAAAATCAACAAACTCAAATTCAACTAAACAATTTGGGCCCAGGGCAAGAATATATTGCAAGTCTACAGGCAGATTTCTTGAACGATACCACTTATCGTATATCGGCAACATTATCCAACAACGCTTGGGATGAACAGGTACTAAATGACGAAATTGTTGGTTACGTGACGCCGTTTAATCTATATGATCCAGCACTTGAAAAAATAGAATATTTCGAACCTGGACAACTTTATGCTCAAGGGACATATCCAATTTCTGCGACCACAAACAACTACGGTAATACATTAGTTGACTTTGATATTACAGCAACAGTATTCACCGCCGATCCAGATACAGTACAATGTGGAACTCCTGGTTCAGATTGTATCATTACCTTTGATAATTCTACAGACGGAACAAGATACACACAAAGTAATAATCCAAAGGGTACAACTTACAATGATACCTTAGATTGCCCATCTGATTTAGTATTCAACAGCAACTCATACTGGTTTGGACATCCATGCCAGACAGCAACACTGGGTTACGGTGATGCATGGGAAAATGAAACAATGACTATTACTGATATCGATCTAGAAAACCTAGAAAGCGATTTCGTTTCTCTCTCGTTTGAGTATTATGCAGACACGTTCTTCGAAGTAGATTCTCAAGGTAATATCGAACCCAGTGATTACATGGCAGTAACGGTTGATTTCACCAAGGATTCAACAGATAACACAGCTATTGTTTATGGGCAATGGAATGATTACAATGAGGATGGAACTTGCCAGATAGATGAAGACGGAAACGGTATAGTTAACGAAACAAATCCAATTGACTTTGAAGAAATTGAATACATTGGCGACTCAAGAACGACCGATGGACTTAGCGGCAATTGGAATGTATTCTTTAATTCCGACAGGTTAGTCAAGACGACAAATCTTGATTTGACCCATTTGTATGTGTTGAATACAACTTCACCTGACTCCAGCGAGTGGTCTACACAATGTATCTCGTTAGCAGACTCAATTGTTGACTTAAACTTCGATTTCTTTTCAGATGATGATGGGAGAAATGGTATAAACGATGGTTTCAAGGGCGTTGGAATAAATAACATCACTTTGAAAGAATTTACTTTCATCGAGGATAACTCCTATACCATAAGCAGAACCTCTGTAGATGCAGAAGATTCCTCAACAGACCTAATTGCAGACCACGATTTCGTGGCCGGCGTATACATGATTGAAGTAGAGACTGTCTTTGATAACACAACAGTTGGTACTAACTGGTACGGAAATGATGAATTATCAACTGCTAATAACATCAAGCGTGTTATATTTGACGTCAAATCAGTAGATATTGTACTGAGTCAACCTAAGAGATTAGCTTGTTTAGATGAGGTTAGACTTAATTGCGTTCTACCAATAGATAGCTCTTTGACTCATAATTGGGAAATGACTGCAACAAACGGAGTTCTTGAAGGAGACTATGTTTTCTACATGGAAATATTTGATGAGACTACAGGTTCACTTGCTCACAGCGTAAGTGCAGGACCAGCACAATCTCTTTTGAACGGACAAAGAGTTGACTTATCCTTCACTCCATGGGCAGGATATCAAGATGGACATACGTACAACATCAGTTATCGCGCCCAATTAGATGATGGTACTCCATCAGGTGATCCAGTGTACTTCTTTGCCACGTTTGCCGATGAGGTTGATATCGCGATATTGTCTGACAAAACCAGTGGTACATCTAGAATCATTGAAGATATTGCGGCTAATGGTATGTCTTACACTCAATTTGCCATGAATGATTGGGATGATTATTTCAAGACTAACTGGTTTACTAACTTTGATAAGATTGTCTTGCCATGGCAAGATTTCAACACTGCAAAAGATGACGGAAAAGCCTACTACAAGACCATATCTGATACAGTAAGCAATGTTGACAGAAAGCAAGTTTTGGTTAATTTCATGAGCAGTGGCGGGACAATACAAGCGCATTTAGCTGCACATGGGACTCAAACCTACGGTCTTGGAACAAATGTCGAACCAAGATTACCGCTTGGCTTGGTAATTGCTGACAAAACCAATGGTGCTGAGATAACATATGCTGATATGGAAGTTTACGACGAATTCCACCCAATTATGAATAATATTGATGAAGATAAATTTGAGGTATTTACTCCAGTAGCGAATTCGGTATTAGACGTTGGTAGCGAAGCAACTTCAGATGTTCCTAAGATTTGTTCAGGTAATCAAAATGTGGCGAGTTTCCAACCAATCATTCGTGATTCAACAGATACTGAGGATGTTCTGCTGGGAATTTGTAGCTACGGACAAGGTGGAATGATTGTTTCCACAATCGATCTAGAGTCTAAGTCAGGCAATGCATCAAGTTCGGACTTTGCTTTGCTTAGTAACGTATTGGCATATCATGTAGATGACTATCCAAATCCATTTGGTGAAATGAGAGATGGCACTGACATCCTAATTGATGGTGTAGTTCCAGATCCTGCACTCGGTGCTGGATACGCAACAGTTTACATGAAGAGTAACGCACAACTAACATTTAGTTACCAATCCGACGCCCTAGTAGATTTACGAACTGATTGGTTAATTTCTGGACCAACCTCTTGGGATTTAGGGACTATGGCTCCAGGTCAAGTCGATCATTACACCTCTCCATTGTTTGAAACAGAATCTTCACCAGTAATGGACTTCTGTAAGTCAATTGGTACCCAAGGAGAATGTAAACAAGGAGAGCAATGGACAATTACTCTTTGGCTACACGATGATAACGGTCATTCAAGGGTACTGTCAGTGGTAGTTGAGACTAATGATGCAAATGCTGACGCGTTTAACCCAATTGCCGATGCTTATGTGGTCATGAAAGACAGTTATGCAGACAACATTGAATATGTCGGTACTTGTTCAAGTCTAGATAATTATCCTAAGTATGAGATAACCCTAGATGAAAGCGGTCAATTACCAATTGATTTCAATGCCTTTAATTCGTCAGACCCTGACGCACTAGAAGGTAACGGAATTGAGAGATATGAATGGGAAGTTCTGTTTGATAAGCCATGGGATGAAGCAATTAATGTCAACGCAAATACTTACATCCAATATGAATCAAGTTTGGGTGTTTGGCAATATACCTTTGGTGGATATGGCGTTGATGAAAATGGGGAATCATATGCTGGCCGAAACCTAACTTACAACCCTAATACTGAATCACCGATTCAACCGATCAAGATTAAACTAACAGTTTACGACAAATCAGGTAAGTGGGACGATGATATGGAATTCTGTTTCGATGTCAAACCACAAGGCTTTGGCGATGAACCCCCACTCATTGATTTTACCAACTGGGGCGATCAGCAAGGTTACAGTAGTTCATTCTTCAACCTTTCAGGATTTGTTAACGGAGGTTCTGATGAGGGCGATGCATATGTGGAAATAACTTGGAATGAATCTCTATTAGACGAAACTGACGCAAGGGTATTAGAAACTGCCAAGGGGACAAAAGAATTAGCCGTTCTTAAGAACCCAGTTGGAACTGGGGACTCTTTTGAGTTGAGCCTAGATATTGATAGATTCCACTCGAATACACCAGTAGATGTCATAATTTACATAAGAGTTTACGAATTTGATCCTTCCAAAGATTCAGAAAAACGTTGGAATACAGAACAACAACTCTCTTTGAGTGATCCAAATTATGTGCAGTTATACACCCCAAATACCATCACATTGTCATTACCAATATGTCGTGGAGTATCTGTGCCAGATGATGTGATACTAGCTGATCCAGATGGCAAATGGGTTTTCATCAATGGCGCATGTGATTGGGACGGCGAGTATTCTCTAGAGAATGGTGAATGGGTTGCCCCATCATCCAATGATGGAGGAGATGGTGCTCAGTCAGACACTAATATCATGGCAATTGGCATTGGAGCAGTTGTATTAATCCTAATCGTCATCTTGACACTGTTATTCCTAAGAAAAAGCGGAGGAGAAGGTATGGATGGAGATTACAAGGACTTCAGCCTAACAGGAGCTTTCCAAGAACAAGACCCAGTCGAGCAATATGTTCAACAATTGATCGCTCAAGGATACCCTGAAGATACTGCAAGATCGTATGCAGCACAATATGCTGCTCAAGCAGGATTGACAGGTGGAGGCGGTCAACAACAAGTTGCTCAGGCGGCTCCAGCTGCAACCAACCCTGCGATGGATGCTGCGTACCAACAATACTACCAGCAGTTTATCACTCAAGGTTATGATGAACAGACTGCAGCGGCTTATGCACAACAATATGCAGCAGCATACATTCAACAACAAGGCTAAGATCATTTTTGAAACTGATTTGGCAATTAGTCAATGAGTTCAAAAGTGACCGGTTGTAGCCTCGCCCATGGACAAGACTGACAAGTACACAGTAGCAGATGTTAATCTGGCAGAATCCGGATCACTAAGAGTAGATTGGGCAAGGGCTAGAATGCCTGTTTTAGCAGCGCTAAAAGAAGAGGCGCTAAACACTAAACCATTGGCAGGAATGAGAGTTGCTGGTTGTCTTCACGTTACTAAAGAAACTGCTGTTCTTATTGAAACAATAGCTGCAGCCGGTGCTGAGATTTCTTGGTCAGGTTGTAATCCATTATCAACTCAAGATGATGTTGCAGCATGGCTTGCTGAAGAAGGGTACTCTATCCATGCTTGGCACGGTCAAAGCGTCGAAGATTTCTACTGGTGTATCGACAAGACACTAGAATTTAATCCGACTCTCACCCTCGATGATGGGGCTGATCTTATCGTTCGTGTCCACGGAGAAAAGGAGGAATATGCTGCAGGAGTTATTGGTGGAACTGAAGAAACTACAACCGGAGTTCATAGATTGAGGGCGATGGGTAAAGCTGGAGATTTGAAGTACCCAGTCATCGCGGTTAATGATGCTATCACTAAGTGGGATTTCGACAATGTTTACGGAACTGGTCAATCAACTATCGATGGAATACTAAGAGCCACATCTGTCTTGATTGCCGGCAAAACATTTGTTGTTGCTGGATACGGACATTGCGGCAAAGGCGTCGCTATGAGAGCCCAAGGAATGGGTGCGAATGTAATCATTACTGAAATCGACCCACTACCAGCACTAAGAGCAGTAATGGACGGGTTTAGGGTAATGAAGATGGATGAAGCAGCCGCTTTAGGAGATATCTTCTGTACTGCAACTGGAATGAAAGACATAATTGTTGAGCGACATTTTGCTTCGATGAAAGACGGTGCGATCATTTCCAATACTGGTCATTACGACTGTGAAATAAATATCGGAGAGTTGGAAGGATTAGCATCAAGTAAGCGAACTATTCGTGACAATAACAATGAATATACCATGAATGATGGCAGGAAAATTTTCGTGCTTGCAGACGGTCGACTCGTTAACCTTGCAGCGGCAGAAGGCCATCCATCAGAAGTAATGGACATGTCGTTTGCTAATCAATATCTAGCGCTTTGTCGTCTAGCCAAAGAAGGCAAGGATATGCAACCAATAGTGTATGATATCACCACAGAACAAGACCAAGGACTTGCAACTACTAAACTTGCAACGCTTGGGTTTGATATCGATTCTTTGACAGAAGAGCAAGTTGCTTACATAGATGATTACAACGCTGGAACGTGATTATTCTTCTTCATGTGGTTCTGCTGTTTCACCAGCTTCCCAGAATGGTTGTTCATCACCATCTTCAATGTGACCTATTTCATCTAGGTGTGAGTCAAAATCGGGTAACTCCAATTTCCAGTTTTTTGGTAATGAAGTGTTTTCTTCAACAATCAATAGCATTCTTTCTTGCCAAGCAATAGGCTTGCGTTGGAGTATGTACATATACAATACTGAGGTTTTAATCTCTTCTGAGATAATTGAATATCCGGTGGAGGACTCAAAATTCATGGCTCTAAGCAGATTAAACGCGGGCCGGTTAATGCTTCGGAACATATTTTTGGTAAATCTCATTCCGGCAATCACTGCAACAAAGATGACGATTGAAGTAAGACAAAAGGCAGTAAAGCCTTCTCCTGCTAACATGTTTGATAAAACAACCACACCAAATAGGATTGGTACAGTGACTAACATGAAGATGAAGGTTTCAGAAACCGGTGGTTTACGCATTTTTGATTCGATTGCTGACCAACCAGGGTGGCGCTTTTCCCATGGTTTGAAGTACTGAGTTTGATCTTGCTGTATGGCAGAATTGAATAATCCAAGCAATTGATGGACTCTACCGTATTGGCTAGTTGCAACATCCATATTTTCATTTAAGATAGTCTCAATTCTTTCTCGACCTTCCTGATATAGTCCCAAGTCAGCCATGATTGTAGCTTGTTCAACCAATGGAGTGACTTCATGTGGAGCGTGATGGCGAACTTCTTGCCACCATTCAAGAGCATCAATCATCAATCCTAATTCATCTGCGAGTAATCTACCCCCTCTCACCCACATATCTATTCTTGAAGGGTCTAAATTTACTATCTTCTTGACGGCACTCAATGATTTTGAAGCATCAATTAGATTGTCAGACTGTCCTTTTGAATTAAGATGAGAATCGGAAATTACTTGCCATGCATCGGTATGTTCAGGATCTAGTTTTACTGCTTTGTATGCTTGATTCAAAGCTTCTTCCCTATTGCCATTGTCAAGAGCTTCTATCGCATCAAGGTAGTGATCTTCAGCACTCATGTACCAATGCTCGTGAGTGAATTACTTAATCATCTCTATGTCTTCTTACAGGACGAGCATTGAGGGGTTGTGGTCCTCTGTTGTGGGCATGACCTGATGATTTGCCTCTGGCGCGACGGAATTTGGGAGCATTTGGATCTCGCTCTCTACGCCCCCCGCGTTCTCTGCGCGGTCCGCTACCTCTATCACTTCCACGACTATCTCTACTTGAACGGTCATCGCTTCTTGCTCCACGCTCTCTGCGGGGACCTCTATCCCTTCTTGGACGGTCATCTCTGCTTGGTCCACGGTCTCTGCCACTACCCCGACTATCTCGTCTGGGACGGTCATCTCTACGTGGTCCACGGTCTCTGTTATTTCCTCCTCCACCTGGTTTTGGTTCTCCGCATCTATTACATTCGGTTCTAAACGAAAAATTGTTGTTATTACATTTTTTACATTCCCAATCATTATCAGTAAACGTCTTGCGCTCCGGTCGATTGTAATTTCGGTCTCGAGAATCTCGTCGATTATCTCTTCTTGGTGGGCGAGAATCATGCCTAGAGTTTCTTCTGTCACCAGAGTGTCCACCACCTGGCTTTGGAGCACCACATCTGTTACATTCCACTCTTCTAGCAAAGTTAGAATTGTTGCATTTTGGACAATCCCAATCATTGTCTCCATGGGAATCTCTGCGGTCATTTCCTCTGAAGCGGTTATCCCTGTCATTGCCACGTCGGTTGTCTCTGCCAAAGTCTCTGCGATTATCTCGTCGAGAGTCTCTCCTGTCATCTCTTGTTCCGCCTCTGTCATCACTACGTCGTCGGTCGTTTCGGTCACTGCGAGATCTATCAAATCTATCTTCTCGCTCTGCTTTAGGTCGTATTTTTACATCGATGCCAATGAATTGACTAGCATCCATTTTCCGGTCTAGATGGGCAATATGGGCAATTGGCGATTCAGTACCACCCAAAACGGCATCTATCTTGCCAATGTAGGTGCCGTCATCTGAACTAACAATTATTGAACCAAGTGCCGGTGAGGAACCAGTAAAAGAAGCGAGTAAACCACCTTCATGACTATGTGACTCAATTGAACCTGTGAACATAATAAGACATCCTTCGTCTAATCAGAGTTCCTGTTTTCTTCTGGCAAATGCAGCGCCAAGAAGAGTGACACTCAATGTTGCCAGTAGTGATATGCTTGGCAGGGCACTACTGTCATCTCCACTATCACTGTCGCTGGCAGAGTCATCATTTGAATCATCAACAGCATTAGGGTCTGCTACGTTTATTTCTAGGGTAGTGGTTACTGCTGATTCATCAGTAACAGTAATGGTGATGTCATATGTGGAAATTTCTTGAAGTACACACGTGGCAATTGAAACATCAATTTCCCAGTTAATTCCAACCTTAGTGAAGTCGGTTGCCTCAGCGCCACATAGTTGAAGGGACATTGAAACTTGTTCACCATCAGGGTCTGAGACCGTACCTTTTAGCGTGAATTGTAAACCTGATGCATCCCAAGTAGCATTCATTCCGTCAAAACTCATCTTTAGAGTTATAGATGGTGGAAGACTTTGCTTTTCTAAGCCAAAGTCTAACATGTAGTCAAAATTCATCATATTGTTAGCACTTGCAGACCCCATAACCATGACCATTCCAGGCTTTAAGCCGTCCATAGGCAAGGCAATAGTTACTGGTTGGTTACTGGCCATTGAAGATCTCATTGACCCCATACTTCCGTCTTGATGGGCATGAGCACTAACAGTCATTTCAGCCACTAAACTAGTGGGTGTTACAGTGAAGTCGATGTTTTCACCATCAATAATTTCTGCTGTTGCAGTAAACGGTTGTCCAAAGGTGAAATCAAGAGTTTCTACAGCTACTGCACCAAATGGGTCGACAATTCCACAGGTTGCTATTGTTGAAGCGGCTCCAGATGGAGAGGTAACTAGTAGGTTTCCAGTTTCATCCTGTCTTGCGCTCCAACCCGCATCAGTAAATGTACAGTCTAAGTTCCAACCGTTGGAATCGGTAGCCCAGTCTGCTAAATCGTCTGCAGTAACAGTGAGATATTCTGTTCCGGTCATTAACGGAATTATGGAATTGTTATTTGGGTGATAAGATGTCCACTGTGGCATATCATTTGATTCTGGTTCAGCAGTAGTAAAATCGATGAACAGGTTACGACCCATTGGCCATAGAGATTTATCATAATCGACAGATTGGTATATTCTTAGTTTGCCATCTGGTAGGAACTCTTCCATAGGGGCTACGTAGTCAACTCCCTCTTGTAGAGCAACTCCGTCATCTTCCATTGAATAATTGGCAATTCTAAGTCCTTGTAAAGCGGGGAAGGTCAGGACTAATTCGGCGTTGGTCATGTTAGTGACGTTCAGCGCCAAAGTAAAGTCTGAAACACCTTTATTTGGCAGTTGGTCAAACCTCATATTTGTCTCTTCACCAGTTTTAACAAACATACTGATTTGCAAATCATCAGTTGCGTAAGTTGGAATTTCCCGGCAGTCACCTGACGCACCAAAGTTACTGCATTGGCGCTCTTCAGGGTGGTTAGGTGCAATCAAGTCGACCTCATCAAGGGCGATTCCTGATTCGACAAATTCCATATCATTCCAGTCAACTCCACTTGCAGTTCGGTGTGGGACTCCCTCTCTTACACCCAGTCTGGTGTCCATGTCTTCGATGCACAATGGGCCAATCTCTCTTACTGCTTCACGCTCATCAGTGCTGAGCCATTCATTATTGCCGCCAGGAGCACCATCAAATAATTCATCTAGATTGTCGCGTACAGTTGCAGAATTACTGCCATTTACGTAAGCGGTTGCGGTCATTCCCGCATTAGCCCAATCCTCTTCAATATCGATGTTGAATAGAGCAAAATTGTAATCGAATAAATCTTCGAAGGTATACCCCGAACAGTCAACATCAGAAAGACCGCTACTGCCTTGTCTTCCTTCGGTATTTTGTGTTTCATTAACTGTTAGTTGATTACTGCCGATTGCTGAACTCATGCTCATTAAGAGCATTAGTAAGAACATGGTAATCGCGGTGGCTGGAACATAGTTACGTCTTGCTGCCATACCTATCGGTATGCTCCGCTTGTCTAATACTCTTTGGCTTACATAATGACAAATGGCCGTTTATGGTTTGATTTTACTCATCCGGGATTTAAACCAATACCAAGGTGCACAAGTCCAAATTAACGCAGATAACCAAGAAATTACCCAATGAACCCCACGGTCAATGTCATCTAGTGTAGTTTCTAATAAATGGTGAAACACGCCATTTGGCGAAAGAAGGTCGAGGTAACCTTCGAGTTTAATCATCTCAGCGTTATTGACTTCGCCAATTTCGACTCCTGAGGCAAAGGCGACCATAGAGGTGACTAAGGCCCATAAAAAGGTAAATAAAAACCACATTCCAACACCGAAGGCAACGGAAGTTCCTTGATCTTTGGAATATGTCGAAGCAATTAAACTGAACAAAATATACCATAACAAAACCAAGCCAACCGAGATGAAAGAAATAATGATGTCAATAGTTTCTATCGATGCTTCCAAACGATACATTGCAATTGCTGTAGAGGCCAGCCACAGAGCCCAAACTGGAATCAGTATTGCAGCCCAATAGCCCAAAGCGATGCCAATAGATTGGCTACTGCGCGGCATTGGTTGAGATAGTTTCACTTCTAAAACACCACTAAATCTGTCTCGACTTATGCCATCAAATGATAGTAAGACACCGCACATTGTACCAGCAAAAACTACCCCTAAACTAGTGTAAAACAAGACTTCTGGGACATTATCAGGAGTAATTCCTCCGGGTAACATTACATCGGGGTCGGAAAACCCCCAAGCCATGCCGGGAATGAACAAAATAAGGATTGGGAACATGATTATCATTCGGTTAGATTTCCATTTCTCAAGACAGATGCGTCGTGCAATCGAATAAATTTCAGCAGAAATCAACATCATTCTTCCTCACCTCTAGTTCTCAACGGTAGCATACTGACTGGATTAATCTCCATGCCAATTTCTTCTATTTCCAAGCCGGTGGCATTACACAGCATTTCAACAATGTCTGGTGCTTTTGGTTGCCAAAAATCGATTGTATGCCCATTATTTAGAATTCTGGACATCAGTTTAGCGTCTGGCTGGAAAATCATCGCCTCCCACTTACTAGATGAGTGATGTGATGAAAGCAACTTACTGTGCTTGTTGAGTAATTTCTCAAAATTCGGTAATTCTCCTGCTCCGGCGATTTCAACTCTATCACTTAATCCCAAATCATGTTCGATTTCAGAAATTTTTCCCTCAGCCACAATCTGGCCTTTATGGATTAATGCTAGGCGATCAACAAAACCTGCCATGCCAGAAACATGATGCGATGATACAATGATGCTCACACCATTTGCAGCTAGTTGCTTAACCATCTTTTCTACGGATTTTGCTGCGACAGGGTCCAGTCCATTGAAAGGTTCGTCCAACAGTAATATTTTGGGCGATCCAATTAAAGAAATAGCCAGGCTAAGACGTTGACGCATTCCTTGACTTAGTGTGTCTAATCCGTCATTTAATTTAGAAGAAAGACCCACAATTTCGAGTAATTTTTTTGAGTTTATTTTATCCTCCCGCATTTCTGCAAATAATTTCATAGTTTCCAACACGCTTTCAGAACCGTTCCATCTAACTTGTTCTGGCATATGTCCAACATTACAGCGCAACAAATAATCAATCGCTTCAGGGCTTTGATTTAGGTCATCTCCGTTGAGTCTAATCGTGCCGCTATCTAATGGTATTACTCCTGCTAATAGTCGCAGCAAGGTGGTCTTGCCAGCGCCATTTGGCCCAACAAGTCCGAGAATTTCGCCCTTGGGTAGGGTGAGATTCAACGAGAATACTCCTGGTCCTCGTCGCTTATTCCAAGGATTGAAAAATTTGGGGGATGAAATTTTGTGGCGAAATGTTACCTCGATTAACTCGAGCGCCGCTTCCGCCATGACACCGCTAATCTGTTCATGCTTGACAAACTACCGTATGTTATCTCAATCAAAGCAAACCTTCTTGCCTTAAAACCAAATCCTGCAGGTGAATAAGATGCTTGGCTCAGTATTAGTTTCATTGTCCATGGTGGCTGTGGTCTATGCTGTTGTTTATCTAAAATACAGATATTCGAGCGATGATTGTGAGTTGGATTATCGCAATGCTTACGGGCAATATGGACTTGAATTCTTAATTGGATGCGTGTTACTTTTATGGCTTGTTCCATATGGGGTATTGGTTATTTTACCTCTAGTTATGATACTATCAACAATTAGCCCCGCAGGTCGTGCTTCATGGCAAGAATTTGGCAAAATAAGAGCCTATGCTGCAGTATCCATGGTGGTGGTTTTGTTGATGGGTGGCTTTGTTCCAACATCCGAACCGAAATCACCTAATGAATGGGGTGAGCCACTGTTCACTGAAAATCCTAATGCCCCAATATATCCTGCTGGCAAGCAATATACTTGGCTAATGCTGCCCGATGAGGGCGGATTAAACGTTGAGATTGTCCAATCATTGACCATCAGGACATCGCATCAGTTTTCCGAATTATCCCTTGCCTCTTCAACGCTAAACATTGCCGATATATTCAACATGCAGCAATCAAGAATGGACCAAGCAATTGAGTTACTAGATGAACAAATTGTCTTCAACATCGACCCTGAGGAGATGAAATTACTACCCATTGAAAATAAAGCAAAACATTCCTTTCAAACAGCAACAGGTAATCATGAATTAGATATCAGATTGTATGACTTACGGAGTTTGACTTTGAGTTCAGATCCCAACGGTGTCAAAGTAGGTGAGGTATTTTGCGTAGCAAAAGGCACATTGGGCGGAGAATTGGATATCCTAGTTGTGGTCCGTCCAATTGGGCATACTGGTATTGACCAAGACAGATATGTCGAGAGCCTTACAGCACAATGGATTGACGCTTAGTACTGGTATATATTGAAAGATAAGGGTAACCTAAGTTATATGTAGGGGTGGTTTTTAGGGAGGCCAAAAGCGAGGGTATATTATGAACCACAAGAAAATAAAAGGATTATTATTGATAGCATTGATGGCAGTTTCTGGATTAGCAGGCTGCTTGGGAACAGACGACGATGAAGATGATGAAACAGCAAGTACAATGGATGCTGCTGATGGTGGCTACACCTATGCTTCAAATGTCGACAATCACCGAAGTCTAATGAAAGACTTGTGTGACATAAAAACAGCAGCCAGTGCATATGACTGGACAACTGCAAAAGACATTTACACCAATGGTAAGAATGCACAAAAGAGTGATGATTCCTTCAGAACTCTTGCAGGATTCGCTGCAGCTGAAGGAAAGAACCACAACTACGATACCTACTACAACCAAACTGG
>CAXHFO010000014.1:0-16680 GCA_964015895.1 uncultured Candidatus Poseidoniales archaeon | reverse complement strand
CTCTAGAGCGTTATTTGAATGCAACGGTAGCGTTTCATTCACCTTTTGAATCAAACTATAATCTAATTGTTTTGTTTATCAATTAATGGGTTAGTGCATAATACCCTTGTATTCAGATTATGCAAACTAATGGGCTTGCAGTGAGCCATATACAACGCTAGAGTTCAACATGGGCCATAGCAAGACCATGGATACATGATAATCGCGTACAAGGGTGTTTAGGATAATCCTACGTGAATGTATAGCATTCATTTATGTCCTTCACTAGATCACAACATTTTGTCCCTTACCGATTCAATTGTTTGATTAATCAAGACTTCAAGAAAAAATCCTGTTCGGGACAAAGTAAATGATTAAAGATAAACTAGGGGATTTGAACCGGTGGTTTCATGAAGACCTGGCCATTGATTATCATACTGATACTTTCGTCTACAATGGGCGGGTGTATTCACGAAGAGGTGGGGGGTGAAGAAGATATTCCGCCTACCGATGAAATTCCTGATCAGGAGTCTCAATTCTCCGAACATTGTATACAATACGATAATCTCGAGAGGTGTTGGTTGCTCCTTGTTCCTATGAGTCTCAATGAATCGGGTAACGTGCCTCTTGTCATTGATATTCACGGTGGTGGTGATGACATGTATCAGCAACGCTGGACATCTGACTTCGCAAACATTTCGATGGAGCAGGGGTTCATCGTCGCTTATCCTCAGGGGCACAACGACTTATGGAATATGGGTTGGAATTCTATTACATGTTCAGTAGGACTTGTATGTCCAGAGGAAGATGACGTTGGATTTATACTACAGATGGTGAATACTATCATGCAAAATCATTCCATCGACAATTCTAGAATTTACTTGACAGGTTGGTCGAATGGATGTGGCATGACGCAGAGATTAGCAGTTGAAGCCAGCGACATTTTCGCAGCCGCTGGATGTATGTCTATGTACAGATTTGTAGAAGCTCCTTCCGACTACCTGCCTATCCCATTTATGGAAGTGCATGGTCTATTGGATGAGATTGTTCAATATGCAACGACAGCCCATTCAGCGCCCTTTTTTGGACCTGAAAAAGGAGCCATTCAAAATCTACAGAGTTGGGCTGAATTAAATGGATGTCAAGGCACAACTCCTGAAGTCCTCGAGAGCCAGGATGACTATGATATTCGTGGATACACAAACTGCGAAAATGAAACCCAAGTGATGCTGGTGACAATGTTCTTTGCTGCTCACAACCCCTATGAGCATGATGATCCCGTCCACGATCCAGGTAGAGGATGGGCAAATCCGACTGGGGTTCCTACCTCAACATTCATCTGGGAATTCATGAGCAAGTTCTCTAAAGTTGATTGATTATTGTCGCCAGATGAGGATTGATAATGGAGCAAGTGTATGCAATGAATCCCATTTAATACGTATACAAACACATGGGTAACCTTCGATAGGAACCTTAGAAATACCATCAATTCACTAAATTATTAAGATTTAGAAGTACAATTGTTCACCTAATGAAATGTTGAAGGGCTGCATAGGGTTAAGCCGAGTTATGAACCCAATCGTTGCATCACTGTTAGAGTTTAATGAAGCATTTGAAATTCCTAAATTGGATAACCCAGGGCTAGGTCCTGATGAATTAATTGAACTAAGAATAAAATTACTCACTGAAGAAGTCCAAGAATATGCTGAAGCAGCAAGAAGCGGCGATTTGGTAGAAGTTCTTGATGCACTTGCTGATATTGGCTACATTCTTGCTGGAACGATAATCAATCACGGCATGCAGAATATTTACGATGATGCGTTTAATGAAGTTCATCGATCAAATATGGCCAAATTAGTCAATGGTAAAGTGATTCGGCGGGACGACGGTAAGGTGCTCAAGCCTGAAGGTTGGCAGCCCCCACAACTTGCTCAGTTCCTTTCATAATTCGTTTAAGTTATGCATAATGACAGTTTAGCACTGTTATGAGCCGACCTGTTGCCCTAGTTACTGGTGGTGGTCAGGGAATTGGTGCTGCTACTTGTAAACGTCTTGCACAAGACGGTTATGATGTATTACTGACTTACAATACATCATCTAAACCAGCTGAAATGCTAGTCGACGAAATACGCGAAAGCGGATATGACGCACTTGCAGTTAAAGTCGACTGCGCTAATGACGGGGAAGTTGGATTATTAGCAATTCATCCCTGGATGGCAAGAAAAATAGACGTTTTAATTCTAAACCATGGTGCTTACCATCGGGTCGCAGCAGACCAAATGACTATTGAAACATTAAGAAATACTATGGCCATTAATTTCGAAGGAGCGGTTGGAGTTTACAAAGCAGTGCAGCCACACATGACTGATAATGCCAGAATGGTTGTGGTTGGCTCACAATTAGGCATTAGAGGTTCGCCGCACGGTGCTGATTATTCAGCCTCAAAAGCGGCTCTTGCAGTATGGGCCCGTTCTTTAGCCCAACAATTAGGGCCAGAGGGAAAACGAGTGAACATACTAGCCCCGGGCTATGTTGATACTGCAATACTGGCTGGTGACTCAACAGAAAAGCGGCAACAAAGAGAGCAAGAAGTACCTCTTAAGAGAGTTGGAAGCCCTGAAGATATGGCGGGAACTATAGCTTTCTTGATTAGTGAAGACTCATCATACATCACAGGAAGCATAATCCATGTTAATGGTGGATTGTACTTGCCTTAACCAATACCATAATTCAAAACCATTCGCCGCCAGTTAAGCACAACGGGGGAGTGAAATGTCAAGCGATTGGGACGATAGCGGTGAATTCGAAGCAATCGCTAATCTAGATATCGAAGATGCTGATCTTGATTTGAGAGATCCCTTTGACCTTTCAAAAGCACTCGAAGGTGCTGCGTTAGAACACCTAAGACCGGATAAAAAGCGATTTATCCTGCACTCTGAGTTCAAACCTGCTGGAGACCAGCCTAAAGCAATTGAAAATTTGATTTCTCAATTGGAAAATTCCCAAGAACGCTGTGTATTACTCGGAGTAACCGGCAGCGGCAAAACTTTTGCCATGGCTCAAGTGATTGAGAAGCTAAATATTCCAACCTTAATTATGAGCCATAATAAGACGCTTGCAAGGCAATTGTATCAAGAAATGGCCGGATATTTTCCGGAAAATGCGGTAGACTACTTCGTCTCTCATTATGACTATTACCAACCCGAAGCATACTTACCTAAACGGGATTTATACATCGATAAAGAATTGTCAATTAATGAACGGATAGAACAAGAACGGTTCGCTACCGTTGCTTCACTAGTAAGTCGGCCAGATTGTGTCATCGTATCTTCGGTTTCCTGCATCTATGGCTTAAACCCGCCAGAAACTTTCCTAGAATCCCACGTTAGGTGTCACATTGGTCAACAAATCGAACCTACAGACTTGCTTAGAGAATTAATCGGTCTGCAATATGTTAGATCAAATACTGATCTAGCAAGAGGTAGTTGCCGGCTAAGAGGAGAGGTCCTCGATGTTTGGATGCCATCAAGAGATGACCCTTTGAGGATCCAATTTGATTTTGATGGAGTTACCAAAATACAGGTCTGTGACCCAGTTTCTTGGGAAGTACTAGACACATTGGATGAAGCGTGGATACACCCGAAGGAATTTTTTATGACTAGTCCAGAACGTTTTGAAAATGCCCTTGAATCTATTGAAACAGAACTCGATGGCCGCATTGCTCATTTCAAGAGTGTTGGTAAAGAATTAGAAGCGCACAGAATTGAGCAAAAAACCCGCTATGACTTAGAGATGTTAAGAGAGATTGGACACTGTCAATCAATTGAAAATTACTCATTACATTTCGATGGTAGGGAGCGAGGGCAACGCCCATACTGCCTGTTGGATTTCTTTGCAGCTTGTGCAAAGCAGTTTCATGGCAATCCTGAAAAATTCTTGGTCATAATGGATGAATCCCACGTAAGCCTACCCCAAGTTGGTGGAATGTATCATGGGGACAGAGCAAGAAAAGAGAATCTGATCGAACATGGATTCAGACTGCCTACCGCAGCAGATAACAGGCCTTTGAAAATACCAGAATTTCAATCCCTTGTACCACAAATGGTCTACGTATCTGCCACCCCTGGTGAGCGTGAATTACGACATTTGTGTGAAGTAACTATGCAAGAAATCCCTAACGGTTTACTCCATGCTCAATCTAAAGGAGGGGCAGACGCCCCTACTCTTAGTAAAAAACACCCTGAAGCAGAGAGTATGTATGACATGATTCAATCAATCAAACATATATCAAAGATGGAAATTCGTCCTACTGGATTGCTAGACCCGAATATTGAAGTCCGCTCCACGGAAGGTCAAGTCAACGACCTTCTTTCAGAAATAAATGAGCGGGTTGCCAAAAATGAACGTTGTTTGATTACCGTTTTGACCATAAAATTCGCCGAGGAAGTATCTGAATATCTTAACAGCATGGGCATAAAGTCTCATCACCTACACTCAGAAATCGATACAATCGAACGTTCTGAGATTATCAATGCACTAAGAATTGGCCATATTGACGTAATAGTAGGGATCAATTTGCTTAGAGAAGGGCTTGATATTCCTGAGGTAAGTTTAGTCGCAATATTCGATGCAGATAAGCAGGGATTTTTGCGAAATGAGCGCAGTCTTCTGCAAACTATTGGCAGGGCTGCGAGGAATGAGAATGGCAGAGTTATTCTCTATGCTGACAAGATGTCACCGGCAATGGCAGCCGCGATTCAGCAGACGTTAGAAAGAAGAGAGCGCCAAGATAAGTATAACCAAACCCATGGAATTACGCCAAAAACAATTGTCAAAGCATTACCTGCAATGTACTCAAAAGATGATGATTTCATTTCTGGAACTGATAGCTCTGCTGGAGTCAAGCGTTTGATAGGTAAGAAAGGTGGTCGTAATGATGGAGATTGGGCGCACAAACTAGGATTGGGTGCTGGGTCGTGGAGTAGTACTACTCAAAATAAAAACCCAATTGAAAATTCGAATTTTGAATTGGAATTTAACGATTTGGAAGAGGCCAAAAATACTCTAAATCCCGAGCAATTATCAAATCTCCTTGTTGAATTAAAAGCTGAGATGGAAAATGCGGCAAAACAACTTGATTTTGAGAGAGCTGCTAGGTTGAGAGATCGAATTTTCCACCTAGAACAATTACTTTGAATAATGAACAGATTCATGTTCAAGCAAGAATTGGGATGACCATGGCGATTGCTCCGGATGACTTTGACATCCCAGTGTCAGACTATGATTTCTCGGCAATCAACAGCCCAAAATCACTGATTGACCAAATGTCATCTGCTGGAGGATTTACCGCCACGAAGTTGGCCTTGGCAAGAGACATACTCAAAGATATGAAAACCGAGATAGACGGCGTATCTGGCGATGCAGCAAAAGTGACCAATTGGCTATCATTCCCTGCATGTTTGTGCGCAACTGGGACAAGAAGCTTCTTTGTCGAAGCAATCAAACACCAAATGTTCAATGTTATATCAACCACTTGCGGGACACTTGACCACGATATTGCAAGATCTTACCAAAATTACTACCATGGCTCATTCGAATTAGATGATATTGAACTGGGCGAGCATTCATTGATGCGGCTTGGTAACGTAATAGTGCCTAATTCATCATATGGAGAAATAATAGAAGAGGTTGTAATGCCTGCTCTGGAAGATATATACCAATCTCGCTTAGAAGAAACTGGACTCACTGGCGCAGATGCATGGATCGGCTTTGGATCAATTCATTTGGTATGGGAACTAGGTAAGCGAATAGGCAAAGAAGACTCACTTATTTACTGGGCTTGGAAAAACAAAATCCCAGTATGCATTCCCGGAATAACTGATGGCTCAATTGGCGCCCAGTTATTCATGTTTAGACAAAAACACCGTGACTTCCACATTGACACTCTTGCTG
Source organism: uncultured Candidatus Poseidoniales archaeon (assembly GCA_964015895.1). GTDB lineage: Archaea > Thermoplasmatota > Poseidoniia > Poseidoniales > Poseidoniaceae > MGIIa-L1. The sequence continues at coordinate 10,749 of CAXHFO010000014.1, read as the reverse complement.
ATGAACAAGTAATGAGCGATTTGACATGGGATGTAGAAGTCTCCAACGCATTGATGGTTGGTGGTGGCATCTCTAAACACCACGTGATTTGGTGGAATCAATATCGTGGCGGTCTAGATTCAGCAGTATACATCACTACAGCCCCTGAACATGATGGAAGTTTATCTGGAGCAAGATTAAGGGAAGCAATATCCTGGGGTAAAATGCGACCAGAAGCACCAAACGTGTGTGTTGAAGGTGATGCTAGTGTTCTTTTGCCACTAATTGGTGCTGATATATTTAGGAGTGAATAAAATGAGAAAAACTAATGCAATACTGGTAATTTTAATGATGAGTCTATTATCGCTGTCAGGGTGTTTTGGAGAGGAGGAAGTCACTATTGTCGAAGAGACTTCAGAATTTTTCGACTTTGAAGACATGCTTGATGGTAGGACTTGGTACCATTATCCTGGGGGAATGAATGCCATGAATAACACTACAGCCCTTGGTGGCGAAAATATCCCATTCTATTCATCATCATCATACTATGGTATTGGGATGTCGACATTTGAACCAACAATGGGGATTACTTCAACTGGTAATCTTTACATCACCAGCTGGGGTAACGGGAACTCAGGTTCAACTGCAATAGTGCAATGTAGTAATATGGTTGAGATGACTTCGATAGCCGATTATAATTGTCAAGACGTTTACGGAGCGTTCCCTCCTGTTGCCAATTCAAACGATCCCTATGTATATGTAGACCCATGGACAGATCGGATTATGAAATTCGATATGCATGCACTTGGAGGAATGACTGTTGAATGGTCTGACGATGAAGGCGCATCATGGACTGGCCCATCGATTGCTACCGGTTATTCGGTACAAGACCACCAAACAATTGCATCATCTCCTTATGGAGGCATTTTGCATGAAACCTTGTGGGTATTTTGTATCAATGGAAACTATCCTGCGCCGTTGTGCTCTGCTAGCCAAGATGGTGGTTTCACGTGGGGTCCTGAACTACCAGGTGCACCTGTTGATTGTCAAAGCGGTGGGCTATCAGCACACATAATTGGTGCAGAAAATGGTAATTTCTATCGTGGACAAATCGGTTGTGATGGAACTGGTTATTCGATGTACAAAACCGAAGATGGTGCAATAACGTGGACTGAACATGTGCTACCTACTGAAGAATCTGGAACTGCAGATACCTGGAATGCTGAAGAAGCTCAAGTTGACACTGATACTCAAAGCAATGTCTATGCTATGTGGATGGGTATTGATAATTTACCATACTTCTCATATTCTACTGATGATGCTGAAACTTGGTCTAATGCTGTAATGGTGGCTCCAAGTCATCTTCAAGGCACTGGATTCCCGGTAGTAATTGCTGGAGATCCTGGTCGTGTTGCATTTGGCTATATTGGTGAGGATGGAGATGGACTATGGAATGGTTATATCTCCGTAATGACTGATGCCTTCAATGAAACACCACTAATTACTACTGTTCAAATAAACGCTGATGATGACCCACTAGACAATGCAAGCCCTACATGTGGATATGAAAGATGTGGTGGATTTGGCGACTTTATCGACATGCAAATTGACGCTTATGGTCGTCCTTGGTTAGCTCTATCACACAATCCGAATGGGGATACGGGTATCTTTGGAACATTCACTAATGGCCCTACTTTGTTTGGCAACCTAACAAGTTTAACCGTTATTCCAGAAGGCGGACCACAAACATTGTGATTATTCCAACTTAGCCGCAAGGTAGTACATTAGAGAAGTTCTTAGCGGGACTAAGGGACGCCATCCTTCCTCATTTGATTCAAGCATAACCTCGTGAAGATTGCTCAAGTCTGGCCGTTTACCAACCAATACGTCGGTAACCTTCTGTACTCCAGCACCTATTACTGGACTGGATTGTAAGTGCTCTAGAGAAAATTGACCACTAGCACCAGCAAGAGTTCTTTGGTAAAGCATGCTTAATTGATCAAATGTGTCGGATAAACTCCACTCTCTACGACCACACATAGGCACTACTCCTCTGGGCAAAGAACTGCATTTAACAATTCCAACAAGACCTGTAACGGCGTCTTGTTGTGATAACCACCAATATCTTGCAGGTAAGTCCGATTGGAATCCTCCTGTGCCCATTGTATAACAGAGTTGTAGCATTTGGTCAAGATTATTTGACAGAAAGTGTTGAGAATTAGCACTCGGAATCAAGTCGATTATGTCGACGATAGTATCGACAAATTCTAGGTTTTTAGGTTGAGAATTTAGTCCAGTGGTTACCAAGATTGATGGACACAAGTTGGCTATTTCGACAAATAAATCACTAGCTTCATGGTTTGAAGAAAAGTGAAATACAATGTCACTGGGGGTAATGTCTGCTAGTTTTACTACCTTCAGACCAGCAGATAAGTGAGACAATTCTAACTCAAGTTTATTCGTCACTCTATCCAAATGTTCTTTTTCTATAGTCACATTAAATTCATCATGAATTAATTTAGTAACAAAATCATCTCCCAAACCCGCTAATTCCCCTGTCAGGTGAATAGTGGAGATTGGTTCCATCGAACTTGCTAAGCAGTCTTTAGCCATTAATAAACCGGAAATGGCTTAATCAAAACTTCAATTGGAAAAATGAAATTCTAATTGAAAATTTATAGATAGTGATGCGATTATATGTTATCCCCTACAGATCAGAGTTTTTACTCCAACAACACTTACAAATAATATGAATTATATTATAAAATGAAAAATATATACGTTTAGAATAAATCGTAAGTATATAAAAAAAATGATTATACGACAAGACAATAAAATGAATTTATTTTGCTATTTCAATTGAGATTACAGCAATTATACGACATTTCCAATTGGTTTTTACTTCTTTTTTACCCAATAGTATAAGACCCCCCGAAGCAGAGGATGGAATAACCGGGGACAAAAGCCGGGAGAGAGATGGGAAAAATGAAGAATGAAAAATACAACATCCAGGAGTTACTCCAAAGAGATGTATATGTGAATGATAAGAAAGTAGGTACGATAGTTGGAGAAAGACATCACCCAAATGAAGCAAGAGTTAGATCTATGCGCATCCAGGTTGAGTCGGACGTTGCAGACGAATATATGAGGAAGCCAGCAGAATTAGCGCCATTGCCTAAAGAGTTGGTACACAGTATCAGAAATGACGGAACTGTCAAACTTTCTAAATCGATGAGAGAACTACAACGAAGATGGCGAAACACCGTCAGAATTGATGAAAAGCTGTATGCGCCTGATGAAATGCTAGATCGAGCCGTACTAGATAACCAAGGTAGAGAAATTGGAGTGATTACTAAATTATTCAAAATTAAGAGAACTTACAAAGGAGTAATCGTGAAAACTCGTCTAGGGATTCAGAAAGATTTTGCAGTAGAAGATGAGCTCCGAATACCAATAACAGCCTTTTCAAGAACTAGAGAGCGTCTTGATGAAGTAGTTCTATCAAGAACCTTTGAAAAAGTGCTTCAGTTGCCTTCTTATATCTCAATAAACGAGATAAATGAAGAGTGAAATTTATCTAAAACCGGCTGGTTTTGATTCCGTCACTATTATCACGGAGGGGTCAGTCGGCGGAATGCCTTTGCGCGGGTAGCTTAGTCGGTTGGAGCACCCGGCTGATAACCGGGAGGTCGCAGGTTCAAGTCCTGCCTCGCGCACCACAACTGTTGTTTTTGCACAAAAAGAACATGAACAACCTCCGCCGACCCACCAACAGGCGGAGCTCATGGTCGTATTATCTGGAAGCAATGCCGAAATAATGGCAAAGCAACTTGCTGACGAACTAAATTGGGCGCATTCATCTATCGAAACTAGAAGGTTTCCAGATACTGAGGGGTATATTAGAATCCCTGATGAAGCCATTGAATCAATTAGGACTGAACCAGTGGTCCTAGTTTCCAACACATTTCCCGATTCCGGAATTATTGAAACCCTATTAATGCTTGAAGCTATCAATGATGTAAGAACTGGCAATTTACACAATCTAAGAGAAATTGGGCCACAATCATTAGACGACGTGGGCCCAGGAGTGTTACTTGCCATTCCATATTTTGGATATTCTAGACAAGATAAGAGGTTTAGACCTGGAGAAGCTGTGTCTGCTCGAGCAATCGCCAACTTGTTAGCGTCACGCTGTGATGGAATTATTGTGTTTGACCTACATGCGCCCAAGGTATTAGAAGGATTATCAGTACCTGTAGCGTATACTTCAGCCATGCCTGAGTTAGCTGAACACCTGCAAAAAGAAATCAAACCAGATTTCATCCTTTCCCCCGACAAGGGAGCAATCGAGAGGGCCTCTGAAGTGGCTAATGAGATAGGGTGTCAATTTTCCTATCTAGAAAAGACTAGAATTGATGCCCACACGATAGTTCACCAAGCCAAAGACCTTGATGTGGAAGGTAAAGTCGTTGCAATTGTCGATGATATGATCGCCACCGGTGGCACTATTTGTCGAGCTGCTGATGCACTTAGAAGCCAAGGTGCGGTTCAAGTTCACGCGGCATGTTCGCACGGTTTGTTTACCGGTGGGGCAGTTGCTAGACTAGTAAGATATGTTGACGGTGTTCATGCAACTAGTTCATTGGCAAACCCGCGAGATGTTATCCCCGGCGGCCCAGCCTTAGCTCGAGGTGTAAAGCAGTTGCTCACAACTTTAAAATGGTGATTAATGTCGTTGAGTGCCCTGTTTACCTGACTAACTAAAGACACATTTGCCACTTAATAAGAAGAATTGGCTCCTCAATATCGTCCGGCGCGTTTATATTCTTGAGGATGTGCGCATGGTTGCCCCTTAACATGAGGATGGAGAGATTCCGATGAGTGTACACGTGCGATTTGAAACCCCAACAGAAGTATCAGACAAGATTTATGAAATGATTCAGTCCAATTCAAATGGACGAATAAAGAAAGGAAGTAATGAAGTTACGAAGACTGCCGAAAGAGGCACTGCGCAATTCATTGTATTAGCCGAAGACGTTAACCCGCCTGAATTGCTAGCACATATTCCACTAATTTGCGAAGAGAAAGGCATCCCATACGGATATGTCCCCTCACAAGAATTCCTAGCAAATGAGGCAGGACTACCAAATGGAGTCAAAACTGCATCAATTGCCATCATGGAAATCAACAAGGGTGCTCAAGAGAAGTACCAAGAAGTTGTTGACCTAATTAATGGTCTAAAGGCTTGAACCTAATTTGGAGTTGACTAAATGAGTGAAGAATTAGGTGGATGGCCAGCAGAAGTTGTCGAGATTGTCGGCAGAACCGGTATGACCGGAGAAGCGACTCAGGTTAAGGTTCGTGTTAATGATGCACCTAATCCTCGTGACGTTGGAAGAATCATCACCAGAAATGTACTCGGGCCTATTCGAGTTGGTGACATACTCATGCTTCGTGACACAGGTCGAGAAGCTAGAAAATTGAATGCTAGGTGATCATAAATGCCAGAGAGAAGAATTTGCAGTTTTTCAGGAGACGAGATTGAGCCAGGTACTGGTATGATGTTCGTTAGGCGTGATGGAAGTATCATGTGGTTTAAGAATTCTAAAGCCCGTAAAAACATGGTGAAGTTGGGAAGAAACTCCCGTAAGGTCAAGTGGACCCGTCACTTTGTCAAGGGCGGCATTCAGTAAGTGTACTAACAATAGTTCCGCATCCCTCTTAAAGGGGTGATTTTTGGCTATGTTTGGTGAACATCATGGAAACAACGTATGTTATGGTAAAGCCCGATGGAGTTCAAAGAGGACTGGTCGGAGAAATTATTGGAAGATTTGAACAAAAGGGATTAAAATTAGTTGGGCTAAAAGCAATGGTGCCAAGCGAAGAAACCGCCCGCACTCATTATGCAGTTCATGCTGAGAGACCGTTTTTCCCAGGTCTAATCAAATTCGTCACCTCTGGGCCGGTAGTCTGTATGGCATGGGCAGGAAGAGATGCAATTAGTGTAGCAAGAAACCTGATTGGTCCAACAAACGGTCGTGAAGCAGCCCCTGGTACTATTAGAGGAGACTATGGAATGGATATTGGTTACAATATGATTCATGGCTCTGATGCGCCAGAAACTGCTGAGTTTGAACTCAACCTTTGGTTCCCTGAAGGAGTTATGCAATGGGACCAAACCATCTCAAGATGGTTTTATGAGTGATTACTGATAACCACATAACAACTGTGGAGGTCAGTGAGATGTCTGAAGATGATAGTACAGGTGAGACTCCAACGGAAGTAATTCGTGGCGCAAATCGCCAACCTATTGTTTCAGTACTAGGCCATGTTGATCACGGAAAAACCAGTGTTCTTGACTTAGTTCGATCAATTGGCAGCGAAAGACAAGCCAGCGTAATGGATCGTGAGGCTGGCGGAATAACTCAACACATTGGCGCAACAGAGGTACCTGCTGACGTGTTAAATGAAACCTGTAAAGCAATGTTAGGAGGTAAGGAATTCAAATCACCAGGTTTACTATTTATCGATACTCCTGGACATCATTCCTTTGTTAGTTTACGAAACAGAGGCGGTTCTGTTGCCGATATTGCCATCTTGGTTGTTGACGTTATGGAGGGTTTACAACCTCAAACTATTGAAAGTTTGAATACTCTAAGAGAAACCAAAACTCCTTTTGTAATTGCGGCTAATAAAGTAGATCGAATTCACGGCTGGAGATGCGAAGAAGGGCGTTCATTCCTCGAATCATTTGCTAGTCAGCGTGATGATGTGAAGTCTTACTTTGATGATCGTTATTGGAAAATGCTTGGCCAATTCTCTTCCCATGGATTTAATATCGAAAGATATGACAAAATCAAAGATTTCCAACAAAACGTGGCACTTGTACCAATGTCGGCAAAAGAAGGTGAAGGTCTGCAGGACCTACTTGCAGTAAGCGTTGGTTTAGCAGAGCGATTCCTCGAAGATCGATTAACCGATACTATCGGGCCTGCAATGGGTACTGTTTTGGAAATGCGGGATGAGATCGGCATGGGAAAAACCATCGACGTCATTCTTTATCGTGGCAGTTTAAAGATCGGTGATAACATCATGCTGGCGTCAAGTGATGGGGCATTTACCACCCACATAAAGGGACTAAAACGCCCTAAAGGCATGTCAGAAATGCGTGATGCCGGCAAGCGCTGGGTCAATTTCCCTGAAATTCAGGCTGCTTGTGGAGTCAAAATTGTCGCCCCTAATTTGGAGAATGCAATCGCTGGAACCACGCTTCACTTAGCAAATAGCAAACAACAAAAAGCCGAAGCGGAGCAATCAATACGTGAAGAATGGCGGGGAATCTATGACAAAATGCCCATTATGTGTTCAGTTTGTCAGAAGGTATCTCCTAGAGTTGAGTTCATTGAACAATGCCAAAAGAACACCTGCCCTAATGCGGTAGAAGAAAAAAATGGCGTCGTTATCAAGGCAGACACCGTTGGAGGTTTGGAGGCCTTGGCTTTCGAATTGTTCAAACTGAAAATACCGGTAAGACAAGCTAGCGTCGGCCCAGTTAACAAAAAGGACATCTTAATGGCTAAATCAATTCAAGACCCCTTAAATAAGGTGATTCTTGGCTTTTCTACAAAACCAAATAACGAAGTCGCTGATGAGTTGAAAGATGATGATTCAGAGGTTACCTTCTTTAGCGGCTCAATAATTTATCACATCATAGATGCGTTTGAAGAGTGGAGAGAGAAGACACAGTCAGATATCGAAGCTGCGCAACGAGAATCTTTAGTGTATCCTGGAAGATTATTATACCTAAAGGACCATACTTTCAGGGCTAAAAACCCAGCAATTGTTGGAATGAGAGTTGTTGGAGGGCGAATCCATATCGGCCAAAAAATCATGAAAATGGATGGCACACCAGTAGGTCAAGTCAAAAGTTTGCGTTCACGGGACTCTGAGGAGTTAAAAGAAGCGAGTCAGGGTGAAGAGGTTGCTGTGGCTATCCAAGGGCCAACCGTTGGCCGTCATATCGAAGAATTAGATGAATTCTATGTCGATGTCCCGGAATCCCATGCTAAGCGTCTAAAGAAATTGAACCTAGATCCAATCGAACAGGAAATACTTGAAGAATTGATACGACTACACCGTAAACACGACCATTTTTGGGGCAGATAACAACAAATATTTCATTGATGCATCATGACATAACTCAACCTCACATTCATATATGGAATGTTTTGGTTATAGGGTATAAGGAGTTATCAATATGGAAGCAGGTTTCTCATCTAACGCAGCAACACCAGCCCCAGCAGGTTCCCAAGACTTGATTGGAACTGTTTCTGCAATCTCAAGCAGTCTTATGAACGAAGTAAGTAAGGTAATTATCGGCAAGAATGAAAACCTTAGAAGAGTAACCGTGGGAATTTTATCTAACGGAAACATGCTGCTAGAAGATTTCCCTGGCTTGGCTAAAACCCTACTGGCAAACACCTTTGCTCGTGCACTGGGATGTAAGTTTAAGCGTGTTCAATTCACTCCTGATTTGTTGCCTTCAGACATCATGGGTACTTACATGTATGACCAAAAATCTGGCGAGTTCAAGCTCCGTGCAGGACCATTGTTTTCCAATATCCTACTGGCTGACGAGATTAACCGTGCGCCACCAAAGACCCAGGCTGCTTTGTTAGAAGCTATGGAAGAAAAACAGGTTACTATTGAAGGTATCACGCATAAATTACCTGCTCCATTCGTTGTGTTAGCAACCCAAAACCCAATCGAGCAAGAAGGTACATATCCACTTCCTGAAGCGCAAATGGACCGTTTCTTGATGAAGATGAGTATGGGCTACCCTGACCGCTCTGAAGAAAAAGCAATTCTTGCTCGCCGAAAACTACGAGGAAAAGATGGTCATGATGTTGAACAAATCACTTCTCCTAAGAAGGTTGTAGCAATGCAAAAAGCACTTGAAACTGTTCATGTAGACCCGGCAATTCTCTCTTACATTGTTGAGATTGTTCAAAGAACCCGTGAGGATCATCGAGTTGTCAATGGTGCTTCACCACGTGCTTCGCAATCACTGTTCAAGACCGGTAGAGCTGCTGCTGCTATTGCAGGAAGGAATTACGTAATTCCAGATGATATCAAGGGTATTGCCTTGCAAATTATATCGCACAGAATCAACATGAAACCTGAAGCAAAAATTCGCGGCATTACCGGCATGCACATCGTGAGAAAGATCTTGTCGGAAGTTCCTGTTCCAGTCATACAACCAATGTGATTTGACTGAATCTATCCTTGCATTGAAAGGGGAGTTCCCCCGTGGCTTGAATTGTCCGAGGAGGTAAGTAACATGAATCCGTACAAGATGGTCATTGCAGTAGCCAATCAAAAAGGCGGTTGTGCAAAGACTACCACGGCGGTCAATCTAGCGGCTGCTCTATCTAAGGGGTCAAAGCGACAAAAATTGCCGCCCGCAAAAGTCCTGTTAATTGATCTAGACCCACAAGGCAATTGTGCAACATCGTTTGGGGTCGAAAAAAAGAAAGTCAAACGTACAGCATATGATTTACTTACCAATGATAGTGGTGAAGAATTACCATTGATGGAAGAATATTTGATTTCTCCTAAGGCACTTACTGAAAGTATGCAAGAAGCATGGAGTATGAGGAATGGTGGCAAAGCCGCCCCTGATAACATCACTGTTGACAACTTATGGCTAATACCTAGTGACATTCACCTTTCTGGAGCGGAGATTGAATTAAGTCACAAAATCGGCCGTGAAACCCGCCTTAGAGAGGCTTTATTACCAATTATTGACAAATTTGATTATATCATAATAGACACCCCACCGTCACTAGGATTACTATCGATAAATGCTATGTGCGCGGCTAATTGGGTGATGGTGCCCGTACAGGCAGAGTACTATGCTTTAGAAGGATTTAGCATGCTGATGAATTCAATTAAAATGATTCAAAGAAGAATAAATCGCAACTTGAAAATTTTTGGAGTGGCAATGACAATGGTCGATGCAAGGTCAAAGTTAAGCCGGCATGTCTGTGACCAAGTCAATACTAAAATGCCAAAAAAACTATTCAAAACAACCATCCGAAGATTGGTCAAAGTAGCTGAGGCTCCATGGAGTGGCGCCCCTACAGTACTGCTAAACAAGCCAACAAATTCTGGAGCCGGGGCAGGTTCACTGGAATACTGGACTTTAGCCAAAGAATTCCACCAGCGAGTAGCAGCAATGCGCAGAGAATTTGGAGTTAATGAACAACCTAGGTTGTTACTCGATAGAAATAGATAGTCTGGTGGTAAGAAATACCTCCAAAAACTACTCCTCTGTTCGGTTTTCTTTCGCGTAGATTAAGTAGGCCAATGAGTGCTGGGTAACTGGGATAAAGCATGACAGCAGAAGGCATGACCTCAATCAGCGTTAGTTATGAAGTAAGAAGGCAATTAAATACGCTTAGAACTTTAAGTGGGTACAAAAGTGTCGATGAATTTCTTGCTGACCTAATCAGAGCACATAAAATTACTAAGATGAATGGCGAAATTGAAACACTTAGAGAGCGTATGAAAGCCGTTGCTGATGTTGATGTAGAGCACCTAGTAGACAGGTTGAACCTTTCACCTTTCAGGGTGTGAAATAATGATGCAGTGGCGTCCAAGTGGATATCTATTTGAAACTAATAATCTAATTCGCGCGTTGTTTGATGAAAATACTGCAGAAGGACAATTGATGAATGCCGCTGCTTCAGGTTATATCGAAATCTTTGC